>JAJTHC010000206.1 GCA_021299615.1 Vampirovibrionales bacterium | reverse complement strand
CACGAGCCATCTCATCATCGGGCTTGGCGTAGTGATCCATGCCGATATAGACGTAGCCTGCTTCTAAAAACTGTTTGGTGGCTTGGCGAAAAATCACGTATTTTTCGGTGCCTTTGGGCATCGCCTCTTGAGGCATGTAGCGTTGCCACGGTGCCATCCACGGGACATGGGCATAATTGTAAACCGCCAACCTATCAGGATTTAAGCGAATAATGGTGGCGACGGTTTCATAAAAGCTTTCCGCCGTTTGATGAGGCAAGCCGTAGATGAGATCGACATTCACACCGTCAAAGCCCACGGCACGAGCCGTATCAATCAGCGTTTGCGTTTCTTCCACCGACTGCACCCGATGAATCGCTTCTTGCACCGTGGGATCCACATCTTGCACGCCCATGGAAATGCGGTTAAAGCCCAGTCTTGCCAGCGTTTCGAGATGATCCCTTGTGGTAACACGAGGGTCGGCTTCTAGACTGATTTCGGCATCAGGATGAAAGGTAAAATGCTGGTTGATTTTGATCCACAAGCGTTCGAGCTGTTGAGGCGTCATGTAAGTGGGGGTGCCCCCGCCCAAGTGAAATTGCATGACGGGGCGACTCAAATCCAAGTGAGGGAGCAGTAAATCAATTTCTTGAAAGAGCAGTTCCAAGTATTTTTCAGCATGTTGTTTTTGCTTGGTGACGACCACATTACACGCACAAAAATGGCAGCGGCTTTCGCAAAAAGGTAGGTGAATATACAGCGAATACGGCAAGGAGCCTTGCCGTATTTGCGTGTTCTTAAGTATGGTGGTCAGGGCATCAGCACCGAAGGCGTCTTGCCAAACTGGAGCGGTGGGGTAACTGGTGTAGCGAGGCCCTGAAAGATTGTACCGTTCTAGCAAGGCGTCTTCGACGCCTGTGCTATGAACGAAAAGGTCTTTAAAATCAGCTTGACGATTCATGGGCTTTCCTTGCCTAGGCTAGGATTGTATGACGATTCAATCCTAGCCTAGTATAGCCGAAAAACGATTCAGAACCAAGTTTAATTGCCAGTTCCAAGGAATCCATCAGCTAAAAAGCGCGTTTGCTCATTTACCTGATTGATTAGATTTATCTTAGTGAATAGATCTGTTTGACCAAATGAAGCAGCCAAATTTACAACTTCCTCGTTGGTCAGCGATCTAGGATCAGGTATATTCAAAGCACCATTGAGCTGATCTGCATAAAAAGAACCTAGATCTATCCTATTTTGCACTGTTAGCTGAGGTATTGGTGTCCCGCCGCTGAACGAGTTTAGAATATTTTTAACTTCTGGTGTTATATAATTGCTTCCAAAACCCGAAACTTTCGCTTCATCATTGATACGAACCACTGTTTCACACGCCCCCTTCCCATAAAGTGACAATCTCACCTTTGTCGGATCAGTACCGTTAAAACGACTAGCTTGGTTACAGAGAGCATCTAATTCAGGATCCCCAGTGGACACTCCCGATTCAGACACAAATGTAGTGGGGGATTGAGTTGAAGTACTTTTCTTTTGAGCGGTATCCAAAACCTCCGATAATTCTTGAGCGAGCTTTGGATCAGTCTCAGATAGTTTAGTTAATTCACGCTTAGCTTCTTGTCCTAAATCGTTCTCTAAAATATCTCGTGCGATTCTTTCTCTCGCACCTAGCAGACCCAGTTTTGCGGACGCAAGATCAAATACAGAATATTTCTTCTTTAGATCTGTTAGTGTTTGCTTAGGCTTAGGATTTTGTTGGGGAAGAGGGTTATGAGTCAACGCTACTTCAAGTAGCTTCAATTTTTTTTCCTCTTTAGAAGCTTCTGTTTGGAAGGCGCCTGGTGGCAAAACAGATAAGCCTAAGGGCTTACCTTGTTTTGTTTCTGAGGCATCCCCTATTACTTTTTTGAGAGGCATTGATGTCCCTAAAACGGCTTTGGTAAAATCACAGTTATTCTCTTCCGCACGGTTCCGAAGCCAGTTCTTCCAACCGTCTTTATTAAGGGAATCTTCGACTTTATGGGGGGTTCCATTAGCGGTAAATCCAGCTTTTACATTTTTAAGCATGTTTCCTATAGTACCTTCTTTGTAACCAATACTATGTAAGGCATCCTTTGCAATACCGTTTGGTACGTTTGCTAGTTCACATCCACCAAGAGTCATAGCTAGACCAGTGACAGCTGGAAGAAGTACTTTTTTCACGCCAAAACCACCCGAACGTTGGCTTTGAAGAGTATTAGGTGGAACGGAAGAAAGAGAGGGAGAGCTTAAACGCATCATATTGAAGGGTCCTTTATAATTTACATTGTCTTCTAAAAAGAAGAAGGGATAGGCTCTAAAATTGAATTACTGCTATATTAAATCAAGCAGATTTGAATTGCAAGTAGATAAATGTTCCTCAATTTATTTTGATGCCCTTTTTCTATCTCTCTTTATTTATGCTAAAGTATACCAAATACATCCCAAACACGGAGCATCCCCCACGCATGATCTACGATGTCACCATTATCGGTGCAGGTTTAGCAGGCACTGAAGCCGCCTTACAACTCGCCAATCAAGGCTTTGCGGTTCGCTTGCACGACTTAAAGCCTGTGAAACGCTCGCCTGCTCACCATAGCAACAACTTGGCGGAAATCGTCTGTTCCAATAGCTTCGGTTCGATGGGCGAAAGTGCCAGCGGATTGCTCAAGCAAGAAATGCGACGCTTGGGAGCCGAACTCATCGAGATTGCCACAGACTGTGCCGTGCCAGCAGGGCAAGCCCTCGCCGTGGATCGTGAACGTTTTGCGGAACTTGTCACCCAACGTATTCACCAGCATCCGAACATCACCTTTGTGGGGGGAGACGTCACCGAAATCCCTACCGATACACGCTATACGCTGATTGCGACAGGGCCGTTGACGTCTGAAGGACTCACCGCCAGCCTAGGACGCCTCCTCAATCGCCAGAACCTCTACTTCTTTGATGCAGCGGCACCCATTATCACCAAGGAATCGATCAATTTTGACATTGCCTTTATGGCGGATCGTTACAACAAGAATTTGTCCGAAGAACGTGAGCCGTCTTATATCAACTGCCCCTTGAACAAGGACGAATACGAACGGCTGATTAACTTTATCAATCAAGCCGAACGTAGCGAAATGAAGGCGTTTGAAGAAGAAGCCCTGCAAAAAACCAAATTTTTTGAAAGCTGTATGCCCATTGAAGAAATGGCTCGCCGAGGCGTGGATACCCCCCGTTACGGCCCCATGAAGCCTGTGGGCTTAGACGACCCACGCACAGGGCGATGGGCGTATGCCGTGGTGCAACTTCGTCAAGACAATGCGGAAGGCACGCTTTACAATATGGTGGGCTTTCAAACGAATATCAAGTGGGGAACGCAAAAAGAAATGATTCAACTCATTCCAGGGCTTGAATCAGCGGATGTGGTACGGTACGGCGTCATGCACCGCAACACCTTCTTGCATAGCCCTGAAGTCTTGACGCCTAGCTTGCAGATGAAAGAGCATCCGCATATTTTGGTGGCAGGGCAACTCACAGGTACCGAAGGCTATACGGAAAGTGTCGCCACAGGCTTGATCGCTGGCTTGAATATCGCACGACTTTTACGAGGGCAGGCACCGATGATTTTGCCTCGTGAAACGATGTTGGGGGCGTTATTGCAATACATCACCCGTGAAGAAGCGATGGGGCAAGCCTTCCAGCCGATTAACAGTAATTGGGGTATTCTTCCTGCGTGGGAAGACCGCCTGACGGATAAAAAGGAACGAGCCAAACGTCATATCTCACGGAGCTTGACGGCGTTAGACGCCTTTCTTGAACAAGAGTCTATTGAGAATGTGGGGGTCATCTAATGAGTGAATCTCCGATATTATTTGCTTATGAACTTTCTGAAACAGGCGGTAAAAGCCTCCTAGAAGGCGATGCTTTGGCAGACGCCTTTGCGGAAAAGCGTCCGATTTGGGTGCATTTACAAGCCACGCATCCTGATGCGAAAGCGTGGTT
>JAJTHC010000078.1 GCA_021299615.1 Vampirovibrionales bacterium | reverse complement strand
TAACATTTAATCATTGAGAGGCTTTCAGTAGGATGTAGCGACAAGGAACGAGGAACGCAGAACCGCAGTGTAGGTTTTACTACATGAGGATTCGAGTACCGCCGTGACACCGTCGATACGCCTAATGGAAGTCTCTCAATGCTTAAACGGTGGCTCCACCGTCAATGGTGATGACTTCACCTTGCATATAGGTGTTGCGATCCGACGCCAAGAAGACGGCAAACTCCGCCAAATCTTCAGGGTTGCCTAAACGCCCTTTCGGTACCCAATCCGTGTAAATGCCTAGCAATTTTTCAGGCAACGAATGCCCTAAATCGGTGTTGAACATGCCTGCAGCGATCGCATTAACGGTAATGCCAAAACCCACCGCTTCACGAGCCAAGCCCTTGGTAAAGCCTACCACCGCTGCTTTAGACGTTGAATAATGCACAGAAGTTGGCATACAACGCTGTGCCGCAATCGACGTAATGTTGACGATACTGCCCTTGCGTTGCTTCATCATTTGTTTCAACACAGGTTTGGTCATGTAATACAAGCCGTTGACGTTGGTGTCAATAATACTATGCCAAGATGCTTCGGTGGTGGTGACGAAATTGTCCGCCTTGTTAATGGCGGCGTTATTGATGAGAATATCAATCCCGCCCCATTCGTCGGTCAATTCCTTGACCATATCTTTAATGCCATCACGATCCGTCACCGAAACCTTGAAGGCTTTGCCTTTGGTGCCGTGGGCTTCAATCAAGCGAAGCGTGTCTTGAGCGGCTTCGTCGTTGCTATTATAATTGAACGCAACTAAGGCCCCTTCACGAGCAAACACATCACAAAGGGCTTTGCCAATCCCACGAGACCCACCCGTAATAATGGCACGTTTGCCTTTAAGCAAGCCTGCTGAAGGGAATTGAGACGAGGGGGAATCCGATGCGTTCATCATATAAAGAATACCTTTTTAACTAAACACGCAAGGTGAGCTTAATGAGTTGAGACCCACAACGTTTAAGTCTCATTTCTATTAAGGTGTATCAAACCACAAAAAAAAGTAGAATGCAAATCAACAATTTTTAGTCAAGACTCTTTTTAAAGGATGCCAAAACAAGCAAATTCCTTTAAACTATTTGTATATTTCTTTATTAAATTGTAAACCTTGAGAAATCAGGTGTCGTTTCTCGCTCCGTTTTTAGCTGGTCGTCGTCAGAGACCTTTGCTCCGCCAAAGGTCTCTAACACCTCTAAAGGCGAAGATTCACTTCGTGAATAAGAAGGTTTTTGTCCCCCACCTCGTCGCATCATTCTCGTTGCACGACGTCCGCAAAATGTCTCGGAAGCCTCGCATTTAGTGCTTGGACGTCTGCAAGTGAAAGAATCCTCATTTTTTAAAGAAATACATGGTAGATTTATAAACATTGGGATTAAAAATGCCTACATTTCTTGAAAAACTCAATCGCCTCAATATCGGACGCCTGCGACTCGGCACCGAAGCCACCTTGGGCATCCTTGAACTGCTGGGGCATCCGCAGGAGCTGGTGCCGACGATTCATGTGGCTGGCACCAACGGCAAGGGAAGTGTCACGCATATGACGGTGGCTGGCTTGTTGAGCCAAGGTCTAAACGTGGGAAGCATTCATAGCCCGCATTTAATACACCCTCGTGAACGCATTTGCCTCAATAATACGCCTCTTTCTGAAGAGGCGTTTGAAAACTACGGCAATCAACTCTGGAAACGACTGGAACAATTGATTGGTGACTTTAAGCCCGACCATCCCGAATGGCCGACTTATTTTGAGTTCATGGTGATTCTCGCCTTCCACGTGTTCAAGCACGAGCCTGTCGATGTCACCGTGTTGGAAACAGGCTTAGGCGGAAGGCTCGATGCAACAAACGTGGTGTCGAATCCGATTTTAACCGTGATTACCAGCATCGCTTATGATCATATGGACAGGCTGGGCGATACGCTTGAAGAAATTGCGACTGAAAAAGCAGGCATTTTAAGAGCAGGCGTACCGCTGGTTTTAGGACCTCACTTGCCTGATGAAGCCCGCAACGTGATTTACCAGATCGCCAAAACCAATCATGTAGAACCCATTGTTGAAACCACGCATGACAGCTTAGTGATAGAAGATGCCTTGACAAAAAACGGCACACAACGCATCCGCAATATGGTGAGCCGTGAACGTTTGGAGTTGGGCTTATTGGGGCATTTTCAGTTGAAGAATCTCGCGACCGTTTTGGGGATTTTGAGCGTGCTTCAGCGAGAAGGCATCGTGAGTGATGCCAAAGCTTTTTGCAACGCCTTAAAGCACTGCCATTGGCAAGGGCGTTTTGATTTTAATGCGAAAGCTTCACTATTATTAGATGGGGCGCATAACGATGACGGCTTGCAAGCCTTGAGCATCGGGCTGGATGAAAGCTTCCCCCACCACGGGCTTTACTGGATGCTTTCCCTGCGGAATAACCGTCCTATTCACGCCCTAGAAAAGCTCCTTCGCAAAAACGCCCACCGTACCTATGGCGTTTTGTTGACTTGCCCCACCTCGCAAGATGCGAGCCTGTTTCATTCGCCCCAAGTCTTACGGCAAGCCTTGCGAGACGCCTTGCCTGAACTACAAACTCGTCCTATGTGGTCAGCGAGCGATCCACAAACGGCGTGGTGGATGCTGGAGCGTTTGATGAGGTCTCACGCCAGCTCGAATGGTTATGCTCAGCCCTTGAGCGTGGTGGCAGGATCCTTGTATCAGCTTGGGGATTTAATCACGTTATAGCCATAGGAAAGTAGTCGTCTAGACCTCAATCGTTGAGGTCTATCTTTTTGTATAGCCACGTTTATAATTTCCTGTGCAGTGTCTCTTCGTTGTCGCTATTTAATCGTTTAATTGGTATAAGAATGGGTGACTTCGTCCCCCCCTCCTAATTTTAGGAGGGCAAAAAACCTTTTCATTCACGAAGTGAATCTACTCCTTTAGGATGGAGAGGTTGAGAGAGGAAACCAACGGTTTTCTTTCCCAAGAGAAGCTTTAGCTTCGACAGGTTAGGGGGCGGTTAAACCCTAGATACCCTTTGTGGTTTAACCTCACCCTCGAACGTCTTTCAGACGTTCTTTTCCCTCTCCTAAAATTAGGAGAGGGGACAAAGCAAAGGCTTGCCGACAACGCACTAAATGCGAGGCTTCCGAGACATTTTGCGGACGGCAGGAACAACGATCGGGCAAGGAGGTGGGGATTCAGGGGGGATTTTCAAGGGGGGACGAAGGGGAGGAGAAACGCAATGCGTCCTTCCCCGTCCCCCCTTGAACGCATTTAGAGGTGTCGGAGAACCTTTGTGCGTCCAAAGGTCTCTGACAGCACCAGCTATAAAAGG
>JAJTHC010000035.1 GCA_021299615.1 Vampirovibrionales bacterium | reverse complement strand
TGTTTTAAAGAGTTCTCCGTACAGTAGGCTAGACGAGGAGCCTAGACTCGCAGATGTGCTTATGTACACAAACGTACATAAGCACATCGAGAACCCAAGCGACAACGAAGACGCCAGACGCTATTCAATCTAAGAAATGTTATTAGCACTCAGGCATAGGGAATCTCACCCTATATTGGATTGAGTTTTTGAATCCATCAGCATCCCTTAATTGTCCCTTAGAATTAAAAAGAATCTCATTAGAATCGTACGCAAAAACAACAGGATTGGAAGCAGGCACTGGACTACAAGGGACACTCCCTGAAATTTTCAATAAGCTTAAGCTCGGAAAGCCCAGTTCTTGTGTCAAATATCCAAGACCTTCAACACCACTTTTTCTTAGAATAGTTGCACTGAAATCTTGTTGTAGATATGTAGGGAATTCAGGATCGGGGATGTTCATGTAAATTGTGTTTTTAGGACCATAAGCTGAACTTCCATTTCCCGGATGAATGGCGACATACAAAGAACGCTCATCAATAGCACTTCGAAACAAAATTTCTAAAGAAGGAATCAGTGCATCATTAGGGAGTGTCATTGGATTCGATGTCCACGGTAGATAAATACGAACGGGTTGACTTGAAACAATTTTTGTATAACGTATGCCTACTGGAACAGCATTGCCAATCACGCCATAGTGAATACCTCCAACTCTATTGGTCCACCAATCTTCAAAATTAAGCTGATTAGTCGATAGGTTGTTTCGATTTAAAATATAAGAAGGTAATGTAATGGTTGTTTCTGGCTGTATTTGTTGAGAGGACACGATTTCGATCTGTGTATTTGAATCCGTCGGAAGTGTAGGGATCGGAGGGTTGGTAACCCGCATTTCCGTCAAAGTAGTATTGGTTTTTAGAGTTTGACCAGCCTGACATATTGCATAGGGAGAAACGGTGTGAGATTTAACCGAATCATAAGCGATAGTAGATGTTGCATCGTCAAAACACAGAAAGGAACGAACTATAACATACAAAGGATTTTCGATATTGTAAAGATGCTCACCTGAATCCATTTTTGCGGTACTGACCGTATAAGCCCCTGAGCCTGGATTATAGTCAAAATAGGGGTTTACTCCTAAAATAATATACTGGTAACGACCCACAGCCTTTTCAACATTGCTAATGGTTTCATATACATACCCAGAGTCATTTAAAAAAGGTTTTGGTTTTAATATCGGATCAGCTGTTGTTGAAATATCAGCCACATTATCGAATTGCCATGAATAGCGGTTGCTGGTTGGGAATAAACGGTTAGCAATAACTTCGCTGAGACCAGAATTGTTAATTAAATCAAGTTTTGTTTTGATGGTTTTTACGGAATGTTGTTCTAAATTGATCATTTTTAATTGCCCAATGGAATAACTTAACCCCATTAAAAATCCAAAAATGACAAACGCTACTAACATAATGAAAACATTAGCAGGGTGACGATTATTCTTAAAACGAAAATTAAGCATGAAAAGATTCCTTAAGTATAACACTCTATCGGATTCTAACTCAATTTTCTGAAGACTCTGTAAAGATTCTGTAAACTTACCCTAAAAAAAGGAGTTCGATAAATCTCTGTTATTTTACTTCATTAACCGAAGTACGACTAGCAAAAGCATCTTCTAAATTAGCAATTGTGGTACGGGCGATATTGTGCAAGGCTTCTTGGGTTAAAAATGCCTGATGCCCAGTAATTAAAACATTAGGAAAGGTCAACAAGCGACTAAACACATCATCATGAATAACATCGCAAGAAAGATCTTCAAAAAACAAGTCACCTTCTTCTTCATACACATCTAAGCCCAAGGCACCAATCTGCCCTGTTTTCAAACCATCAATGACCGCCTGTGTTTCAATCAAGCCCCCACGACTGGTGTTAATCAGCATGGAACCTTTTTTCATTTTCGCCACTGAAGCATCATTAATCATGTGATACGTTGCAGGCATCAAGGGGCAGTGTAAGCTCACCATATCGCTTTGAGCAAGTAAATCATCCAAGCTTACATAGGTGGCTCCCATGGCTTTGACAGCGTCATTAGGGTAAGGATCGTAGGCAAGAACGGTGCAACCCATTCCTTTCATAATACTTGCAAAAATTTCGCCGATTTTACCTGTGCCAATAACGCCTACGGTTTTACCGTGAACGTCAAAACCCACCAAACCGTCTAGCAAAAAGTTACCGTCACGCACACGGTTAAAGGCTTTATAAGTTTTACGATTCAAGGTCATAATTAAGGCAAGGGCATGTTCTGCCACTGCATAAGGCGAATACGCAGGCACACGTAAGACTCGCATGCCGAGTTCCGCAGCTTTGGGGACGTCCACATTATTAAAACCTGCACATCGCATTACGATGGTTTGAACACCCAAGGCTTTAAGAGCCGTAAGAACTTTTTCGTCAAGGGTATCATTCACAAAAGCACAAACGGCTTGATGCCCTTCAGCAAGTTTGACGGTCTTAGGCGTTAGGTGAGCGTCCAAATAATTGATGTTAAAACCTGCGGTGTTATTGGCGTTAAATGCTTCAATATCGTAGGGTTTGGTACTATAAAAAGCGATGCTGGGTTTTTGTTCTGTGGCATTCATGGAAAACAGTCCTTTAATAAAGTGGTGACTCTTTTATTTTACATCTACATATATTGAATACAAGCAAAATTATTTGAGCCGTTTAATTAAACAGTTTAAGCAAACGTCGGACGCTGGGCTTCATACGCCTTAATCTGATCCGCGAAACTCAAGGTATAGCCCACTTGATCCAAGCCTTGCGTTAAGCACTTCTTCCAAAACGCACCAATTTCAAAGGACTGTTCGGTTTGATTTTCAATCGCCACCGTTTGAGCCTCAACATCCACATCCACACGCAAGGCAGGGTTCGCTTCACAATCACGACGCAGTTGACTCACCACGGCTTCAGGCAATTCAATCACCAATAAACCGTTTTTCAAAGCATTGTTTTTGAAAATATCCGCAAAGCTGGTGGCGATAATCGCTTCAAAGCCGTAATCCACCAATGCCCACGGGGCATGCTCACGAGACGATCCACAGCCGAAATTATGCCCCGCCACCAAAATGCGAGCGTGTGCATACTGCGGTTGATTCAAAACAAAATCAAGGTTTGGACTGCCGTCTTCCATGTAGCGAAAATCTGAAAAGGCGTGTTCGCCCAAGCCTTTACGGCTGGTGACTTTCAAAAATCGAGCAGCGATAATTTGATCCGTGTCGACGTTGTCCTTGTTCAAGGGGACGCATCGGCTAGAAATGTGGGTAATCGGTTTAGGCATGAATGGCTTCCTTCTGTATTTCTCTGACATCAACGAGCTTGCCGTGAATCGCTGCCGCTGCCGCCATCGCTGGAGACACCAACACGCTACGACCGCCCTTGCCTTGGCGTCCTTTAAAGTTGCGGTTACTGGTGGATGCACAATACTGCCCCACTTCAATGGCATCGCCGTTCATGGCTATGCACATGGAACAGCCAGGTTCACGCCATTCAAAGCCTGCGTCTTTGAAGATGACATCCAAGCCGAGGGCTTCTGCTTGCTCTTTCACCACTTGAGAGCCTGCCACGACCAAGGCTCGGACGTTTGGATTAACTTTCCGTCCCTTCACCACACGAGCGGCGGCTTCCAAGTCTTCCAAGCGACTATTCGTGCAACTTCCAATAAAGACGACATCAATCGGCAAGCCCTTCATCGGCTGATGAGCCGTCAAGCCCATGTAATCCAAGGCATCGGCGAGATCAGATGCTTGCGTATGCGAAGGAGGCGCCTCAGGACTTGGCACATTTTCGTTGATACCACACGCCAATCCGGGATTTGTGCCATAGGTGACCATCGGCTGAAGGGTGGTGGCATCGAGTTCCACCACGGCATCGAAGGATGCTCCCTCATCACTGGCGAGCGTCTTCCAATAGGCGACGGCTTCTTCCCACGCCTGCCCCTTGGGAGCCAGTGGCTTGTCTTTCAAATAGGCAAAGGTGGTCTCATCAGGAGCGATCATGCCTGCTCTGGCACCTGCTTCAATCGCCATATTGCAGACGGTCATGCGACCTTCCATGCTCAAGGCACGAATCGCATCGCCTCGGAACTCCAGCACATAGCCAGTACCCGCATCCATACCGAGCTTGGCGATAATCGCAAGGATTAAATCCTTTGCCGTAACGCCTTCAGGCAAGGCACCATTGACGTTAATCGCCATGGTTTTGGACGGATACTGCAACAAGCACTGCGTCGCAAAAACGTGTTCAATTTCGCTGGTACCGATGCCAAACGCAAGGGATCCAAAGGCTCCGTGCGTGGCGGTATGGCTGTCTCCGCAGACGATGGTTTGCCCTGGTAAGGTAAAGCCGAGTTCGGGTCCGATGACGTGCACAATCCCTTGATGACCACTTTCTGGCCCATAGTAGCGGATGCCTTGGGCTTTGACGTTCGCCTCTAAGGCTTCGATTTGGGCTTGGGCTTGGGCATCTTTCAAAGGGAAGGAGCGTCCGACAAGGGTGGGGATGGAGTGATCGACGGTGGCGATCGTGAGATCGGGGCGACGTAAAGGGATGCCTCGTTCAGCTAAGCCTGTAAAGGCTTGTGGCGACGTCACTTCGTGGATGAGATGCCTGTCGATGAAAAGCAAGGCGGGAGAGCTGGGGTCTTCTTGGTGGACGACATGGGCGTCCCATAATTTTTGGTAAAGGGTTTTGGGCATAGTTTTTTCCTTTTTATAAAGCAAATAGCGATACTATTACTAATCTATCACAAAGAAAACGGGACTCATTGTAAAGAAATCGTAACATTACGAGCGAGCTTCTACACCCTTGGATAGAGACCTGACACTGCCTTCCTAACCTGTAGGTTAATGTTTATGGAAAAGCATTGTCAAAACAAGGATGAGTCCCTATACTAGTCCTTGTAATGAATAGGTTATTGATTTCTTATGCAGATATAGGCCGTTCATCAATTATTCTTATGCGTTTATCTTAAATAGTGAATCGTCTTAATGCAGAGCCGTTGCTCGTCGCTTTAGGTTAGGGTCGTGTTTAGGGATTAAGAAGGAAAGTCAAATGAATTCAGTACTACTGGAGCCTTTACATACTTATGCTCTTAAAGGTGCGTACAAGGGTGTGTATGCTGAACTAGATGCTTTTGTTCAAGATGATCCGTGTATTCAGACCCAAAACGAATGGTTTAGCGAAGAATCAAGATCCATTGAGCGGGATACGAAGGGATTATTACTTCAATTCTACCGTATTGTGCGTCAACAAGATTTGCTATTTAAAATGCTTGCGGTGTTGTTTAGTCTCCAATCTATAGGGATATATTTCTGTTTTCAGTAGGAAATCTTCAACCTATATAGCCGAGTGGAGCCTAGATTATTTTGTGAGAGCGTGTAGACAGACCGACATAAAGAACAAAATAATCGTAGCGACAACGAAGAAACACTGTACAGGAATTATTAAACGGCGATAACCATACAAAAAAGAAGCCCCGCGGGATCAGGGCTTCTTTTTTGTATATAACCAAGTTTAGAGCTTTCTGTAAAGTAGGCTATTCAATCGTTTAAATGGTATAAAACGGGAAACCTAAACAGCGATGTGTTTTTTGGCTTCTTCCGCAATTTTTTTGAAAGCGTCTGGGCTTGAAACAGCAAGTTCAGCCAAGAACTTACGGTTTACGGTAATACCAGCTTTTTGCACGCCGTTGATGAAACGACTGTAGCTCAAGCCTTCCATACGAGCGGCGGCATTGATGCGAACGATCCACAAACGACGGATGTCACGCTTCTTGTTACGACGATCTCTGTAAGCATAACGCAACGCCTTCATCACGGCTTGGTTTGCTACTTTAAAAAGCTTTGAACGTGAACCACGAAAGCCTTTAGCGAGTTTTAAAATCTTCTTATGACGTTTACGAGCAACGTTACCACGAGTAACACGCATATCTTTTTTTCCTTATTCCTGACCTTTAGTGGCACAGTTTCCTGATTTAAAGCCTTCTAAAGCGGGTTGAACATAGAGTAATAAAGTGTAATAAATGGATTAAACCGACTAAACGACTAGCGTTTAATGGTGGCGTAAGGCAACTGAAGGGCAATTTTAACTGCATCTCCAGCATGTACACCCACGATGCGGTCTAAACGGCGTTTACGCGCCGAGGACTTCTTCGTGTTAATGTGACTACGACCCGCTTGGTTACGCACTAACTTGCCAGTGGCAGTGAGTTTGAAACGTTTTGCACCAGCTCGGTGTGTTTTCATTTTAGGCATAATTACCGTCCTTTTTCACGAGACTATTCGTTCGTGTCGGCTGAAGGGGCTTCCGTGGTCTCTTTTTCAGGAACCGCCTCCGATTTGGGTGCCGACTTAGGCGTGGATGAGGTTTTTTTGACCGAAGGGGTGGCTTTGGGAGAAAGCACACAGGAAATGACCCGCCCTTGGGTTGCGATTCTGCCATCCACAGAACCGAACTCTTCTAAATCTACTACAAACCGCTGTGCCAATGCAACCCCTAAATTATGATGTTGTATTTCACGACCCTTTAAACGCAGGGTAAACTTGACTTTATCCCCATGTTCTAGGAAGCGTTTGGCATTGTTAAGTTTTGTCACATAATCGTGATCGTCAATACGCACCGTCATTTTAACTTCTTTAATTTCGGTGACGTGTTGCTTTTTCTTGGCGATGCGAATCTTTTTTTCTTGTTCGTACTTATATTTGCCGTAATCAATCAACCGCACCACAGGGGGACTGGATTCTAAGCTAATCACAAGTAAATCCAAGCCTGTTTCTTCGGCAAGGCGTTCTGCTTCTTGACGAGAAACAATTTGGGTGTCGCCGTCTTGAATGAGGCGAAGTTCGCTGGCTCGAATACGGGGATT
>JAJTHC010000029.1 GCA_021299615.1 Vampirovibrionales bacterium | reverse complement strand
TAGAGTTTTCTGTACAGTAGGCTAGACTAGGAGCCTAGATTATTTTGTGAGGGCGTGTAGACAGACCTACATAACAGAACAAAATAATCGTAGCGACAACGTATAGACACTGTACAGAAAATTATCAATTCGGCTATATAACAAACATAATGGAGCCTCTGGTTTTTATGAATATCTCACCTTTTACTTCTAACACACTGGCACTGAGAAATGGAACGGAAAAAAGTCCCGTTCAGCCATCTCCCCCTACTTCCAATACCGCACAAGTCCCCACGATTCAAATTACGCCTCAATGGCAGGATTCTAAAGCCTTTCGTGTGGCAAGTCAAACCGCCTTATTCGCAGGATTCGGAGCTTTAATCGGAGGGATTGCTCATGCTTTAAAGGCAAGCCCTATGGCGTTTGGCAGTGCCGTCAATACCGCTAAGCAAACTCTTGAACAAAATAAATCCCTACGGAATTATGCGGTTTTAGGCACCGCCATTGGGGCAGGCATCGGCTTACTATGGGGTGCCTTACGAGGTGCCAACATGAAAAGTCCCGAAGCGTTGACTCGTGAACGCTATGAAAAAGATCAGCGTGTGCAGTTGTTGAACACAGACGAAGCGAATCAATACCAAGCTGTGCCTGTTTTGAGTGCGGGCGTTCATGCGGACGGTCAATTGAACACGCCGTATTTTGTAAGAAACGAGCCTGTGGAAATCTACAATCACCGTGATTCAGGCGATTTTTTCACCAATATGCTGTTGTGGAACATGATGAGTAATAACGGTCGTTCCTATGAAACGCACCATTACCATTATAATGAAGGCAACCACGACACTCGCCCTTCATGGGAAAGCTCTCGTCCGTCGTCGTCTCGCCCTAATCAGTTTAGAACGTCTGGCACGACGTCATCTAGCTTTCACCCTAGCCCTTCAGGGATGAAGTCTAGCGGTCGTGGTTTTGGGACGTCTCGATTAAGTTCGTCTAGCTCTGGTCGTTCTTCGTCTCGTAGTAGTTCTCGTAAATAATATAGTGTTTTATCTATCGGATACTATGATATAGCTGAATTTAGATTTTTCTGTACTTAGGCTAGACGAGGAGCCTAGACTCGCAGATGTGTGAAGTGTACAAAGACGTACATAAGCACATCGAGAATCGTAGCGACAACGAAGAGACACTGTACAGGAAATTATAAACTTGACTATACAGGAAATTATCAATTCGGCTATATGCTTTAACGAGCATTATATCGTGGAGGCACAAAGCCCCCTCCCTTGGTGAAGGGCTTTTCTAAAAGCAAAGGCAACACCGTACCAGTGGACAATTCACAATGATTGCCGTCTTTGGCGTGTTGAAGGGTCGTTGCCGTGGTGTTGCCAAACACACGCCCGTGTGTGTTGTCCACACTATTGATGACGGCGTTGATCGGGTAGCGAAATGTGGCGTTTTTCGGCTCCAGCATTTCAAAGCGGATCTGTACATAACCATGCACTCGGGGTCGCCACGTTGGGGGGTACACCACTTCCACCACGCCGATGAGGGTGGATCCTGCTGGGGCGATGACGCTACCGTCTATTTTAAAGGGATCCACCAAGCTTGCCCACACAGGATCCCCCACACGATTCAGCCGAGAACTCAAGGGATGCTTCAATTTCACCTTAAAGGCATAGCCCGCAGGCAGGCTCCGGGGGGCTTTTTCTTTAGAAAAAGGGGGGTGCGTTTCGATTTTCGTTACTTGAACGGCTTGAACGAAAGGTAGCACGCCTAGTGCGAAGCCGAGTGATAGAAGGGCAAGATAATAATGAAAGGTCAAGCAAATAATCCCTGAATCGTTACAAAATGTGACTTGGTTTTTTGAGTCATCACGAGTATTATAATAGCACGTTGTCTCAAAGTAAATCTTGCAGGCTTTGAAACGTTGCATCAGAAAAAATGAGTGAATTTTATAGGCTAAAGAAGAACCCCTTCTTTAGCTGTCCAATATATTATATTGTGAAAGGGTGACGCATGGGACGCAAACATCATCAGTGGGGCAATACGGCTTTTGTAAACGATCGTGCATGGCAGTCACCATTGAGTCGTCATCAAGCGGTTAAAGACGTTTGTCGATGCCTTCAAAACTTTGTGACGGCTAGTCCAGCCATGCAACGTTGTGTAACGCAGTGGATTACGCTTTTCAATCTAGATGCTGAAGAGCTTTTAGAAGCAGGGCTTGATTATGAGACCTTGCGAGCGGTAGAGCGTCGCTTCTTGATTTAGACCATTCTGTCGCTACATTGATAATTTACTGTACAGTTATGATTTAATGAATCGTTGCACAAGCAGGCGTCCAAGCACTAAATCCGAGCGGGTGAGCGAACTGCGAATCCCCGAGCGATTTTGCGGACGTCGTGCAAAGGAATGGTGCGACGAGGTGGGTCAGAAACCTTCTTATTCACGAAGTGAATCTTCACCTTTAGGAAGGAGAGGTTGGGAGAGGAAACCAACGGTTTTCTTTCCCAAGAGAAAAAGTTTTAACTTTTTCGACGCAAAAGGGGGAGGATTTTCAAGGAGGGGGAAATGAGGGAGGAGAAACGCAATACGTCCTCCCTTCCCCCTCCTTGAACCGCCTTTGGGGGTTTGGGGAGTCTTTGGCGGCACAAAGACCCCCAAGCACCAGCGTTAAACGGAGCTAGAAAACCAAAAAATCTTAAAAGAAAAGACTGAAGAAGACAATAAGCAAGCCGTGAAAACAGCTTGCTTATTTAATAAAATCAAATCCAAAACTTAAGGCGTTTTTTTGATCAAGCGATCCGCAGGGCAACCCTTGGCTTTTTCGCTATAGCTACCATAACCACCTTGAGGAAAGGCTTGCAAACGCTT
>JAJTHC010000058.1 GCA_021299615.1 Vampirovibrionales bacterium | reverse complement strand
TCAAACCCTTATGCCGACTGGGGGCTTTACCCGACTCTCGAATATGTTGTTCCGCAATTTTCGACGTCAACCGTTCATCCAGCAGATAAACCAGTAGTTCAGGGCGTTTCTCTAGCAAGGCATCGGCGAAGTCGTAGACGGCATCTGCCATAAAGCCTTCGGAACCATCCATGTTGCGGGGGAGTCCCATGACGAGAGCGACGGCATTTTTGGCATCGATGAGGGCTAGCACTTGGTTGAGGGTTTCGGCAAGGGGGACTTTGTGTCGAAGCAGTGTAGGCAGTCCGAAGCAGAAGACTTCACTTTCGTCGCAATAGGCAACGCCAATGCGTTTTTTACCGTAATCCATGCCGATGTAAATACTCATTGTGGGGTGCCTTGGGGTAAAACCGCTAGTCCCTGTTTAGCAGCCATTTCAACACTCAAGACTTTAATCGCTTCTTCATCGATATTCCATATTTTAAAAAAGGGGTTACTAGCATATTGTTCCCTGATTTCAAGCCAAAAAGCATGAAGGAATCTTGCATGATCCCAGTCCGTCTCTTTCTTGTTATTACAAATCACGACAAACCGCCATTCGGAGTTTAACAAATGCGAACTATCCAGTTGGGTAATAAGTGTTGGTGAGTCTTCACAGTATTTATGTCGTTTAAAACCATAGGCAATGAAAAGTTGTAAAGAATCTATAAATTTCTGAATGATTTTAAGGGCTTCGCCTGTTCCAGGTACGCTACGCTTGGCTTCTATAAAGTCCAGTTGTTGATCTTCATTGACGGTATGATATAAAATGAAATCTACCGCAGAAATCCCTTTATTGCTTATATAGTTGTATAGAATAGTATCATCTAATTTTACACAATTCATTTCTTCAAAAGTACCGAACGTAATTTCAGAATTCTTATCTTCGAACTTTCTTGCCATATTTTAAGGTCTCATTTCTTCATTAAATAAAGCAATAGATTCTTCAATAATAGAATTTTTTGGCATACCTTCTTTTAAGTCTTCGCTACGCCATTGAGACTTACCCTGTACTTTTTCATGTAATAAAACAGGAATACTCATTTTATTGCCCGACTCATTTTTACCCAATGCAATAAGATGTAATTTTTCAATCACAAAGTAAGAGTGAGAAGCAATAAAAATCTGCATACCGTCTTGAGCTAAATGAAAAAGGACTTCCATGAATTGATCAACGGCTTTGGGGTGTAAAGCCGATTCAGGCTCATCAATAAAAATAACAGACCCTTTTAAGAGGTAGCGATTCCCCAATAAAGTATCTAAAACACCTAATTTTTTAGTTCCTTCAGACGTAAGACGAATTGAGTGTGTATTTTCAAGCTTCGCATTAGGCTTAAAAAACCATTTTTCCTTTTTTTCATCAAAATACACCCTACCACCAATAATGTCTTCCACCTTTTTTCTGGCTTTAGAACGTTCGGCATGATTTTTGCCCACTTTTGGGGGAATAGCGAGTGCTTCTCTTAGATCTGAATAAGTGGCATCAAAGCCAAAGACTTTTTCAAATCGAGCGTTACGAATAATGTCCATGAGAGAGATTACTTCTTTTGTCGGCAGAAAAATAGAATTGTTTTCAGGTCTTTTAGTCCGTGCCTTTTTTTTCTCTGTCAAACCTCCATCTTTACTGTCAATCTCATAAGAAACTTTAGACCCTTGAATGCTGGCTTCAAAGAATAAGGGTTCTGATTGTTTTTGAGTCACCAATTCTTTTGCTTTAGCTTCAAAAGTCCAGTACAGTTTTTCAAGTAGTAAAGGAATAAAAGGTTTTATTTCTTCGCCACGCATTTCTTCTATTGCTTTAATAGTGGCGTACAACGCCTTGAGTAAAAAGGTTTTTCCTGAACCATTTTCACCCACAATGAGGTTGATGCCTCCTAAGTTGTCCCATTTTAAATCCTTGAGCGGTCCAAAGTTTTTAATATGAATTGATTCATAAATAGGTTCAGACATGACAAAATCCTTTATTTCAGTAGCATGAAGTAGATGTCCTTATTTTAGCACAGCTTCTATCAATCAATACAAACTTACTCCCATTCCACGGTGGCAGGGGGCTTGCTAGTGACATCGTAAAACACATGCCCGACCCCAGCGAGTCCCTGTAAATGCGAGCCTAAGCCCGACAAAAAGCCTTCAGGCAATTCCTGCCCGACTAACGCAGGTCGAGCCGTCATAAAATCACTGGTCACCACCGCCCGAACCGCCAACGAACGACTGCCTACGCCGTCTACCGCCACAGGTAACATCACCGCAAGCAACTGGCTAATGGTGTTGAAATCAGCGTGAGCCATCGTGTACGCCGTCACATGAGCATCCCAGTTTTGCAATTGAGCAATAGCATCAGACGTGAGCGTCGTGGGCGTAATGGTTTTAATCGAGCTTGCCAACGCACGAGACGGTGCGATATTGAGAGCGATTCGGTTAATCAAGGGCAGACGATTCGTGAGTTCTCGTGCCGCATGACGCACGGCTTTAAAGCCTTGGATGCTGTCAAAGTCTTCGGCTTCAATGGCGGCGACATAACTATAGGTGCGTCCGTCGCCTTGCACGCCGACGGTGCGAACAGGCAATAAAACGGCTTGTAAGCTAAACTCACCAGCGACACGTTGAAGATCCGCATTAAGCGTATCATAAGCGTCTAAGCCGTAAGCGGTATTGGCACAGAGCATCCGCACGCCCAAACCTGGACCTGGAAAGGGCTGGCGAATCACCAAGGCTTCAGGCAAGCCGAGCAAACGTCCCACTTGGCGGACTTCATCCTTATGCAAGTCACGGTTGGGTTCGACGATGAGTCCCTTGTCTCGCTGGGCTTGAATGAGAGGCACATCGTTATGATGCGTCTTGATTTTTTGAGCCGTTTTAGAAACATCTTTATTGCCACTTTCGATCAAATCAGGACGCAACGTCCCTTGAGCGAGTAAGACATCATCCGCAGAAACGCCTGCTTCTTCCAACGTGGCTTTCATTTCAGCATCAATCAGGCGGAAGAAGGCATCGCCAATGAGACGGCGTTTTTCTTCAGGATCTGTCGCCTCCTTCAAGGGCCCAATCGTACGACCTGCATCATCAAGCGTGGTGAAATCGAGGAAAAAGTCTTGAGCATCCAAGCGTTTAAGATGCGTCAAGCCAATGGCTTGAAGGGCATCGCAAACGAGATCGCTTTCATCTTGACGCATCAAGCCCGTGTTGATATGCACGGCATAGACTTGTTCCGCAGGCAAGGCTTTGATCAATGCCGCTGCCACCACAGAAGAATCCACGCCGCCACTCACCAGCACAAAGACAGGACGATCCTGCACTTGAGCCTTGAGTTCAGCCAGCATGGTTTCGAGGCGATCCGCCAGTTTGAAGGATCCTGAAAGGTGGCAAATCTCGAATAAAAAGCGTTCGAGCATGGCGGTGCCTTCGGTACTAAGTTCCACTTCAGGATGAAACTGCACGCCGTAAAACGGCTTGCTTTGGTGAGCAATCCCCGCATGGACGTTCACCGTTTTGCCTGCTTCTTCGGACACGGATTCCGCAATGGCGACAAAGCCTTCGCCGAGTTGTGTGACGCTGTCGCCATGACTCATCAACAC
>JAJTHC010000227.1 GCA_021299615.1 Vampirovibrionales bacterium | reverse complement strand
GCGGTCAGCATATTACAGCAAGCCAATGTAAGCAATCAAGCTGCTTTGCAATTGTTAAAGGCATAGAAAAATCTGTAAGTCATCATTCTTTCTTATACCAATTAAACGACCGTGCCGTGCCGACCAAAGCCTTGGTGAATCCCAAGAAGCGATCAGCGTTTTAGGTGTGGATGCTCTAGCCATTTAAGCCGTTTCGATTTAGAATAAGGGAATGTATTCCTTAAACTATTGAAACGATGCCATGAAACAGTCAAAATCGGACGTCTTAAAGCGTTTAATCTTGTTAAAGCCGAGCTTACAAGAAGATTACGGCATTGAACATTTGTGGCTGTTTGGTTCAGTCGCACGAGATGAAGCCACTGAAACCAGCGATGTGGATTTATTGTATCAACCCAGCAAGCCTTTGGGTTTAGAATTGATGACCTTGTGGAACCTGCTCGAAGAACAGTTGGGTTGCAAAGTCGATTTAGGCGACCTGCGTTATGTCAAGGCTCGCTTGAAAGACGCCATTGCAAAGGACTTATTCGATGTCTTTTAAAAAGCGATCGGCGTTTCAGGTGTGACTCCATCCTTTTTCAATGAAAATTTTCTCTATTTGAGTTTTAAAAGTGCCTATTTTGGCTTTAATCTCTACAATATCTTCATCTGTTAAATCTAAAAACTCCTTCAGAAAAGCATCGTTTATATATTCAGATTCCCTTGTATAAGGATCTAGCCGTCTTATTGTAAACAAGGAATCTTCTATAAAAAGATTTCGTAAATAAGGTAGCCCTTCAAAAACTATTTGAAATAACCAAGTTTTTAAACCTTGCATATCCATATGATGAAACAAAAGAATCAACGTAATATCTAAACCATCCGTTAAAAGACCGTCATCACTGGATCCTTTTTCTGTAAAGTAACCCTTAAATCCAAATTCTCCTCTATAACGAGGGGTTAAAAACGTTGCATAAGAAGTAAGAATTAATCGACATAATAAATCACTATGATCAATGCCTCTTATCCATGTCCCTGTTCGAGTACCAATATCACTATCTGACAAGGTATTTTTAAACTTGATCAATTCTTCCTTACTATTTGAATAGAGCAACATTTTAATAAATTGAAACAAATATTGAAAACCAATAAGGTTAAGCGACATATACATTAGATCTTCTGTAAAGATAAAATCGGATGAAACTTTTTCTAGATTGTAAGCATCTTCTGAAAAATTAAATTGCCTCAATAAAGATTGAGAAAATAAAGAATCCCATGGAAAGTTTCTTCCTTTATCAATTAAATGTTCAGAACTTAATAAGTTGTGAGTATCATATGGAATTAAATCATTCATAATCAAAGATTTTAGTTCGGGGTGATGCTTGCATAAAAATAAAACTCGTTCAAAATTCTTCAAACATTTTTGTAATTTGTCTGTTTGAAGTATGTGCTTAGCAATACCAGCATTGCCCGCAGCACCAAAAGGGAAAACGCTGTAATGGCTAATTCTGTTCAAGAATGAAGGATTTATAGTTGTTTTTGACCGATTTAAGTGATCATAGATACCTTCAAGCAATTCATTGTAATCTTCAAAGCAATCAATTTGATCATCTAAAAGACTACCTCTATATTTGTCAAAAGCACTTATATAAAATGCTTCTTGTCTAGGGTGTTTCTGTGTGGAATAAACCTCTTCTATATATTTGTCAAGTAATGCACTAACGTCTTTATCTTGAATGTTGTTTAACAATAAAGCCTCAAGCTCTTCTTCTTGTGTCATAAATTGAATAGAATGAAGCAGAAACCAACTGTAAATAAACACAAGCCCCGCCAAAACGCCACGAAAAGGAGGTATAAAGATAAAGACAAATAGGCTAACGCACAGCAAGCCATAAAAAACATTGACATCAAGAATAGATTCAAATAGCTTTTTATGTTTCGTGCTATTTGTCCGTTTTAAACAATATAAAAAGCTTCTAGGGTGTGTTCCTGTAAAAGTAGGCAATCCCATTTGTTTGATAATATCTCGATCAAAATCGATAATTTTAGGCACAACCAACGCCAATAAAACCCCTAGCGTTGCAAAAGTCGCAATCGCCCAATCATTCGCAGGGTCTTCATACGGTACATAGGAAGGGTCTAGGTATAAAAAGGCGTGCCAGTATTTCGCACAAATAGCCCATATTGAAACAGGTAACTGTAAAGCGACAATCAAAACAATAATGAAAGACGGCACAATCGCATGATGAAACCACTTCATAAGCTACCCAAGCTCCCCCCAGTGATGCCCCACCGCTAGATCCACCACCAACGGCACTCGCAAGGGTTGCTCGCACTCCATCGCCCAACGTATCGCCGTTTGCGTCGCCTCTACCTCGTTCGGGGGGGCTTCTAGCACCAGTTCATCATGCACCTGCAACAACACACGGCTTTGCAATCCGTCCGCTTTTAACCGTTTGTTTAGGCGTAACATCGCTATTTTCAGCAGTTCGGCGGCGGCTCCTTGCACGGGCGTGTTGAAACTGGCACGCTCAGCAAACTCTCGAATGCTTTTATTGCCACTGTTGAGATCTCGGCTTAAATCCCGCTTTCGGCCAAACATCGTGGTGCCAAAGCCCGTTTCGTGAGCCGTTTCAATGGTATCCGCAATCCACCGCTTCACATCAGGGTAAGTCCTAAAATAGCGGTTGATGAAGTCTTGGGCTTCGGCGTAAGGCACGCCAATTTGTTGAGACAAGCCATGAGCCGTTTGACCATACACAATGCCAAAATTGACGGATTTTGCCGCATAACGCTGTTCTTTGGTGACGGCTTCAATCGGCACGCCAAAGACGAGGCCGGCGGTTGCGGTGTGAATATCCGCCCCACTTTGAAAGGCATCGATC
>JAJTHC010000098.1 GCA_021299615.1 Vampirovibrionales bacterium | reverse complement strand
CGGTAATCCTTACGTAAATCCGCAGATCGTTGCAACATTTTATCTTCAGGCGTAATCGCTAGTAAATGGGGGATTTTAGAAGCATCGGCTTTACTTTTACCTTGTTCGGAAGTCGCTACCGCAACCACATACGCATTCGCCACCAAGCGAGTTTCATCCGTGCGGAAGTTCCATGCCGTCACCACGACACGGCTTTCCATGCTGGTTTTCCACACCCGAGTCATGCGGGCATCCAGCGAGAGAATCTCCCACGGGTAGACAGGGGCGATGAAATCTAGCCGATCAATCGAAGCCGTGACAGGATCCAGCTCCGCCCCTAAGTGGCGTTTGACAGGAATACAGCCTGCCACATCAATCAGTTTAAGAATTTCGGCAATCGCAACGGATCCATGAACGCCCACCATGCTATTAAACAAGGGGACTTGCAGACGAAAGGCACTTTCATCTGCAATTTTTTGCGATTGAAAGTCATCGGATTTAAAGGTTTGATTTGAGTTGAAGGTGGAAGAACTAAACGGCATAAGCTCGACTCCTTATAAATAAATACTTTTGTTTCCTTATTATACGACAAATCCGTTGAAAATCAGCACCCAATCAAAAAGACCCTCCACCTTTTGGCGAGAGTCTTTTATCAAGAAAAGAGAGAAATAAAGAGAATAAGAAAAGGTGTAAGGTTTATGCCCAATCGCTAGTAGGCACTGTAGGAATAACGTATGTGGGAGGAGTGTAAGTCGGTGTCGTTGAAGAAGACTTCGTACTATAGACAACAGGCGTGCTTGCCGTTGTAGTATAAGTGCCAGGTGAAGTAGTTGCCGTATTTATTGCAGCGACCTGGGCTTGGTAAGCTGCCAGCTTGGCTTGATAATCGGCTTGGGCTTGTTGTTGAGCCAAAACAGATTGCTGTTGAGCCTGTTGTTGAGCCAAAATAAGCTGGAACTGTTCTTGTTGTTGCTGTAAAGCCAATTGCGTTTTTCGTTCGGCGTCTTTTTTGACGTCTACTGACTTGTCAGGGGACATTAACTTTGCGAGAAGGAAACCGCCACCAGCACCGAGTAGAAGATTTCCCCAATTAAGGCCTTTTTTCTCTTCTTTGTCTTCAGTGTCATCATTAGATGCGAGAACGGTATCATCGTCGTCGTTGTCGACTTCTTCAGTCTCATAATCATAATCATCGTCGTCATCGTCATCAACTTCTGAGACTTCATCGTCGTCGTCGTCTACTTCGGCGACCTGTTCAAGATCGTCTAAATCACTTAAGTCACCAAAACCTTGGACGATTTTATCGCCCCAGCCACCCGTGTTGATCCCTTTAAATCCTAGGGCTTCAGCACGTTCAAAGGCATCACTGGAATCGGTTTCAACATCGCCATGCTCTTCTTGAATGCGTTCCGCCATACTCGCACGTTCTTTGTCGAGATACGGAATGGCATCCTTATTCGTACGACGCACCATGCCATCCGCCAGTAAATTAGACGCCACCAAGAACTCGCCATTGGTGAGGTACTTGCTAGGATCTTTACCGTCTTTAATGGCATCCAGCATCAGGTAAGACGCCGACATCACCGACGCAATTTGCTGGCTCAAAAATACGTCTTCTTTCACGCCATTTTCTTTGGCTTTACGTTTAATGTCGTCCACATTCACAACGACTTCAATTTTAGTGTCTTTGACACGATCGCCTTGAATTAATTTTAATTTAGTGAGTTTTTCGTCTTTCTTGGTATCTTCAACAAAATCAAGATCGACGTTTTTGTTGCTTTTCATTTCGTCGACAATTTTTTCAGCACCTGGGTCTTTTTTGAAAGTGTTCAGTACACGGCTTGCGGAACTATTGTTAATGTTACTAAGGGTCATCATAATTGTATTTCTCTCTAGGATTTCTTGGGGGGAGTGTATGAATTGATTAAGGGGAGGGGGGAATTGGAGTTTGTTTTACATCCTAATAAAAACAATCTGTTACCAAATCGTGCCTTTTGTAACAATATGTTTACGAAACTGGAAAAGACTGTTTTAATGCTACATAGTGACAGTGTGTGTGTAGTGTCTTACAACGTTCAAGGGTGAGGTTAAACCTTAGACTTCGTTTGTGAGTTTAACCGCCCCCTAGCCCCTCCTAAAATTAGGAGGGGGAACAAAGCCACTCTCTCATTCGTAAACACATGATGACTTTCTTTTGTTAGGGACAATAACCATGCCAAACCGTTCCACTGTGGACGATTACCGTCGTGCCAAAGCAGGATGCCCCCACGCCTTTCGTCGACTCATTCGTGATTGGCGAAGCTGGACGCTACAAATCACGCATCACATCCGCCATTATTCGACAGAATCCGCTCACGTTTTGAGCCAAGAAGACCTAGAACAAGAAGCCTTAAACTTGTTCTATACCGCCATTATGCACCTTAACCTAAACTTTAGCCTCGAACAATGCAAGGCGTACATTAAAGCCACCATTAAGTTTGGGCTAAAGCGTTATGCCGAAAAAACCTTACGCCATGCCCAAGAATGTCAGCCTGAACGGGTCGGTTTTTTGTTGGATGTACGTTCTTTTTGGCAGAACCTTTCTCATTTGGATGGATTGATTGCCAATGAACGTCACCAGCAAGTCAAAGGCGTGGTGAAAAAGTACTGTACGCCGCAAGAACGAGTCTACTTGGCTCAACGTTTTGGCATTGCCGATATTGCGGATGCCCCTTTGCAAAGCGAGGTAGATGTTTCGGCGGATGTTCAGAGCATCAAGACGTTGGCGGAAGGCATTGGTATTAGTTACCAAGCCTTACGTAGTCGAGAAAAATCGTTATTGAGGCGATTACGCTCGTTATTTGTTAGGCATCATGGGGTGTAGCATTGAAATTTTTCGTAGAGATCTCTAATATAGTGTTTAAATGGTATAAAGTACGCTCTGTAAAACCGTTTGAATATCGTGGAAGCTTTCAAAGGGCGTAAACGCCCGACCTTCTCGCTCGAGTTCTTCCGCCAAGGCATCCCGAGCAAAGACCCAGTCCGCCACACGAGCCATGCCAAAATCCGTCACGCTATCGCCAATGGCGATCTTAAAGGTGCTGGCGTCTTCCCACTGATTGAGAATCTCCACCTTGCAACAGGCACAAGTCCCACACACCGCACAATCCTTGGGAGCGTAAGGCATGCCCACTACAATGGATGGTTCTTCAAAGTGAGCCGTGTTCGCAAACAGGGTATATTCCCCCTCAAAGGGTGCCATCACGGGCGTGATGAAGGCATCTAAACCACCAGACACCACCTGAAATGGGATGCCTGCCTGCTTCCGCCATGCCATGAAGTCCGCAAAACCGTCTCGCAACGCCACTTCGTGGGTCACAAAGTGGATGATGTCGTCCCTTAAGGCAGACGGCATTAAGGCGTACAACTGCTGAATCCCTTCTTGCACAGGGAGCGTCCGCTCTTTGAGAATGCGTCGGGTTAGATCCTTCCATTCAGGCGGAGCAAAGCGTTCAAGGGTCATCACAATGGCATCACGATCGGTAATCGTGCCGTCGAAATCGGAAAAAATCACCCATT
>JAJTHC010000170.1 GCA_021299615.1 Vampirovibrionales bacterium | reverse complement strand
GCGGTTTGAGTATTGTGCCTTCGGCTCAATTTTTTCAATTCGTCATTATTGAGCGACTGAACGCCTATGCTAAAGCGATTGATACCTGCTTCAAGGTAAGCTTCTAAGGTACTTGGGGTATCGTCGGGGTTGAGTTCAAAGGTGATTTCACAATCCGAAGCAAAGGCTTGAAAAGCTTGGATGCCTTGAAGAATCTCCCCCACTTGGGATGCCGTCAATAAGCTAGGCGTGCCTCCCCCAAAATAGACGGTGTGAAGCGGTTTTTTTAGAGCGTCTGCTTCTAAAAACATAAAACGATGGAATATTTCTCGATTTAAAGCCTCGACGTAAGCCGAGATGCCTCCGTGCTTTTCAAGCTCCAAGTAAAAGTCACAATACACGCATCGAGATTTACAAAACGGCACATGAATATAAAGATGCTCAATCCCGTGACGGTTTGCGATCATCTAAAAAGGCAGATCGTCTTCAGTGAGGAAGTCATCGGCGGAAAGGGTGTTTAAGTTCACCGCTGGAGCAGGTGCCACCGCTTGAGCGGTTTGCCCACCGTAGCCACCCGCCTGTTGGGGATCCTCATAAGACGCTGGTGCATATGCAGGTTGTTGAGGAGCATAGCTTTGTTGAGCAGGGGCTTGGTTATTATAGCCACCTTGTTGTTGAAATTCAGGCTGAACGTAGCTAGGCAACGCAGAAAGCTGGTGAATCTGTTGAGCGTCTACTTCAAACATCTTTTTGGTGACGCCTTCAGGGGTCGTTACCGCATTGATTTGTAAGCGACCTTCCACATGCAAGACTGCTCCAGCAGGAAGCTTCAATACGGCGTCAGACAAACCACGCCAACACAAGACTTTCACCACCAAGTTAGGGGTTTCTTGGTTACGGCGAGGGGGCATGGGAACAGAAAGCTGTAGGATGCTTACGCCGATATTATTTTGCGTAAAGCGTTTTTCAGGGGCTTGAAGCAAGGTGCCTGATATAGTAATTCGTGCAAATGACATAAAAACATCCTCATACCAAATTAAACGATTAAATAGCGTCTAGCGTCTTCGTTGTCGCTCGGGTTCTCGATGTGCTTATGAACGTCTCTGTACACCTCACACATCTGCGAGTCTAGTCTCCTAGAATCCACCTAGTCGCTTTTCAATCGTTTAAATGGTATCAAAGCTAAAAGGGATTAAAGCAAAGCGAAAGGAAGCTAAGCCACACTTATTCGACGTGGGCTTCTTCTTGGAAGTTGCCTTCTTCAGCACCGTCTTCTTGACGAGGACGACGAGGAGGACGACCACCTTCACGGTTGTCACGGCCACCACGACCGCCGCCACCACGACCACCACGCATTTCACGAGGTTCACGACCTGTGACAGGCGTCACGATAAAGGGCTTGCTGACATCTAAGTCGTCATTGCGTAAAATAACGACACGAATCAATTCTTCGTTTAAGTTCAAGATAGCGGTTAACGGCTTAATAGAAGCACCTTCGGCTTCAAAGCCTACAACAGCAATCAAGCCTTCACGAGACTTTTGAATTTCATAAGCCAGTTTTTTACGACCCACTTTGTCGATGCGGAAGATTTTGGCATTGTTGTTTTTAAAGTCGCCTTCGACTTTCGCAAGGACGCCATCGAGTCCTTCATTTTCAAAGTTAGATTTAAAAATAAGGAGGGCTTCGTATTTATTGTAGTTAGTCAAGGATTGAATCTCCAATTTTACAAGAGTACTATAATTAAGCACACATTCAGTAAGCTTATGTAACGATGTTAAGACTGTATTTAACAGACTAAAACAAACGAAATAAAATAACAAGCGTTTTTGTAAGAATGTTACGTTTGCGTGCTTTTCTTGTAAAAAAGAACTTGGAACAATCCATGATTTTAGGATATAGTGTTTTAAAGAGTTTTCCGTACAGTAGGCTAGACGAGGAGCTTAGATTATTTTGAGAAGAAGTGTAGATAGACCTACATGACTGAACAAAATAATCGTAGCGACAAAGTATAGACACTGTAGGGGAAATTATTTAAAACACTAGAATTGAAGATCTTCCATGAGCAGTTCAATGGCTTTGGCACCAAGAAAAAGTGATTCGCTTTGTTCAGAACGCTCTAAAATTGCTTGAGCCTTGGGGGCTAAGCGTTTTACTATGGCTATAACGTCGGGATCTTGGGCATCTGAAAAGTTAAGGTTGATAGGATTTGGCATGGGGTAGATTACTCGCTAAGGTTGTACTGATACGTGAAATAAATGGAAAATAATAGTTGCTTATACTAGGGAAGAATGGTTTGATGTTGTGTCTTCTTCTGTAATTATAAAAACAATCTTAAGAAGAAAATTGCCTGCCTTCTTCCTTTTGTAACCCCTTTGTTACAAAAGAAACCTGTTTTAGTCTTTTATTGCAATAGACTTATTGCTTTTTTTAGTACTTTTAATAATATAAATATATACTGTATATTAAACTAGGGCTTTAGATGATGTCTCTTCCTATTATGTTTCAACCTATGCCCAGTTCTCCTCAAGCGAGGCTTACTCGTCACTTGGAACATACTGTTCTAAAGACATCATTACATCGTTCAGGCTATTTAAATCGATGTTCCATACAAAAAATTGTTGACGCTAGTGCAAAAACCATTGCCCAGCTTGAATCCGAAGTCCGCAATAGCCCCTGTGCCGTGAGTGCCAATACCTCTTTTTTGTTAGACCGACACGCCGTTTTGTTGAACCAGAAGAAGAAACGTCTTGAAACGCTTAAGGTTCAGCATTTGAAGCTTTTACAGCTTAAACCTAAGGCGGTATTAAACGGTTTTGATTTTAAGGGTTTTGATTTAAGGTATATAGATCTTTCAGGTGTGCGTTTACTAGCGACTGATTTTTCCGATGCTAACTTAAGGGGGGCTAATTTACAGGGTGCATTATTAGGAGGAGCCAACCTAAGTAATGCAAATTTGATTGACAGTAACCTAAGTGCGAGTAGTTTGTTTGGTGCCAATTTAACGCATGCGAATTTGACTCGTGCGAACTTAAGTAATGCGAACTTAACGAAGGCGAACGTCATGCAAGCGAACTTTAATAATTCGGATACGGCGGGAGCTAATTTCACCAAAGTGATTGGGCGTCCTATGTAGAAGGCTTTTATGCTAGAATGAACGCACATGGATTAACGTTCATTTTCAGAAGGACAGCTCCCCTTGACTACGCTTCAGCATCTTCATTCTAGCGAACTCGCCGCTTGGCTTGAAACGCATCAAGCCGAAGCCTTCGATGCTTGGCAAAAAGAATGCTTGGTCACGCCCCTTCAGGTTCAGTTTGAAACGCCCCTCACCCTTGAAAGTGGCGATATATTACCGTCTTTTGAGATTCGCATGGAACTCTACGGTCAACTCAACGCCGAAAAAGACAACGTCATTTTAGTGTGCCACGCCTTAACAGGCGATGCCCACTTGGCAGGCCGCCACCAGCACAACGACAAAAAAGCAGGCTGGTGGGACGATCTCGTCGGTGAAGGGAAGGCGTTTAATCCCCAAACCCACGCCATTCTTTGCACCCATGTACTCGGCGGATGCAACGGTTCCACAGGGCCTGAATCCGTGCATCCAGAAACACAAGCTCCTTACCACACCAGCTTTCCCCCCATTACGATTGCCGATATGGTGAATGCTCAACATGCCGTCATGCAAGCCCTTTGTATTCCTCAATGGCAGGCGGTAGTGGGTGGTTCTATGGGGGGCTTTCAAGCACTTGAATGGGGCATTCGCTACCCTGAACACATGAAAAAGCTCGTGATTATTGCCAGCGGAGCCTCGTATAGTACGCAAGGCATTGCCTTTAATGCCGTGGGGCGTCATGCCATTATGCACGATCCTCAGTGGAAGCAAGGCTTGTATCAAACCCATGGTACGGAACCTAGGAAGGGGCTTGCCACGGCTCGTATGTTGGCTCATATTACTTATGTGAGTGAAGATAGTTTGGATCAAAAATTCGGACGCTCTTTAATTGAAAGGCAATCTATTTTACCTGCTCATGCTTCCAAAGCAGGAAAACCCTTTCAGCCTGAATTTCAAGTCGAATCGTACTTGGACTACCAAGGGCAACAGTTTGTGAATCGTTTTGACGCCAATAGTTACTTGTATTTAAGCAAAGCCCTTGATGCGTTTGATGTGGTGGAATCGTGGGGTAAGGGAGATCTCAAAACCGCAATGGCTCGTATAAAAGCCGACTGCTTATTTGTGGCGTATGACACTGATGGACTCTTCCCCCCTAAAGAAACGCATCGCTTGGTGGATGCCTTAGTCGCCCTCAATCAATCCCCTTCTGCTATTACGCTTTCAACCCCTTGGGGGCATGACGCCTTTTTGATTGACACCAGAGAACTGAATGCCTTTCTTCCGTCTTTTTTGTATGGTGTGTTTACGAATGAAGCGTCTAAAACGTCTAGCCCTCCTGCTGTGCTTCGAGATGACCTAGCCCCTTTGCTAAGCTTGGTGGAAGTACATGATTCGGTGCTGGACTTGGGTTGTGGTACGGGGGATTTGCTTGAGATTTTAAACGCACAGGGGACTCATCCTATATTGTTGGGGGTAGAGCAGAAGGAAGCATCCGTCAAAGAGGCGTTGAGCAAGGGGTTACCTGTTTTACAAGGCGATATGCTCCACACCTTAAGCCAGTTGCCTGACGGTTCCTTTGATGTGGCGGTGCTTCACTTGGCGTTGCAATCGTTGCAGGATCCTTACCGTGTTTTAAAAGAAATGAAGCGTGTGGCACGTCGTTGCGTGATTGGCTTTCCGAACTTTGGCTTCTTGCCGATTCGCTTGCAGTTGTTGCTTCGTGGACGCATGCCTAACTCGTCTGCTTTGCCTTACATGTGGTACAACACGCCGAACATCCACCTATTTACGCTTAAAGATTTCACAACGCTTTCAGAAGAGTTGGGCTTTAAGCAGGCAAGGCGGGTGTATCGCTTTGGGGAGAGGTGGCAGGCATGCTCTCGTCAGGCGTGGGGCGTCAACTGGCGAGCCTCTTATGCCATTTACGAGCTGGTGTAAATATTTTTTATAGTGTTTTAAATAATTTCCCCTACAGTGTCTATACTTTATCGCTCGGATTCTCGATGGGCTTATGGTCGTCTCTGTATAGCTGAATTTAGAGTTTTCTGTACAGTAGGCTAGACTAGGAGCCTAGTCGCTATTCAATCGTTTAAATGGTATAAAACACTATAGCAGAGGAGGGGGACAAAGCAAAATCCTTAAAAAATGTCTAGTTTATTAGGCAAGTGTTCCTTCTTGTGCTATACTGTTAGTAAATCTGTAAATGATAAGGATACTCCCATGCCTCCACTTGGACGCTTCCCTTCTTTTTACTCGGCTCCACCAGCAAGCCCTTCGAGTACGACGGCATCGATGCCGTCTGCTTCAGCCAACCTGTCTTCCGCAGGCGGAGGCGGTTCGCTATTGGGATTCGGTGCCTTGGGATTTCAATCGGCGATGCTGGGTTCGGCGTCTAGCGGTGC
>JAJTHC010000144.1 GCA_021299615.1 Vampirovibrionales bacterium | reverse complement strand
GCCTTTACTTGTGAAAAATGGCGGAGGCAGTATCATCACGCTAACCTACTTAGGTGGTGAGCGTGTCGTGAAAAACTACAACGTCATGGGTGTGGCGAAAGCGGCGTTGGATATGTCCGTTCGTTATTTGGCGAGCGACTTAGGACCTCAAAACATTCGCGTCAACGCCATTTCCGCAGGGCCTATTAAGACCTTGGCGGCTCGTGGGATTTCAGGCTTTTCTGATATTTTGAGCTACATGGAAGATCACACGCCGATGAAGCGTAATGTGACGCAAGACGAAGTCGGCGGAACAGGCTTGTACCTAGCGTGCGACGAGCTTTCAAGCGGTGTCACAGGCGAAGTCATCCATGTGGATGCAGGCTTCCACGCCGTCGGATTTTAGTTTTGTAACGATATTTTTAAGAAAAAGCGACGTTTTAGAACAGGCGTCGCTTTTTACTTGCATTTAAAAATTGATGATATAAATTAGATAGTATCGCTTTAAAGAAGCGGGCATTTCTCATGGTGTAACGTAAGTAAAAAGGAAAACAATATGAATATTCGCACAGGACTAGTAGGATTCGCAACAACATTAGCTTTATTAGCATCTCAAGGGGCTGTTCGAGCTGAAAATACGGCTCAAAAAGTGGCTCAAGTTCCTTCATTAAGTGCTGTTTGTAATGTCGTTCATCGAAAAACAGGTGAAGTCGTTGAAACTCATTACTTACCTAAGACATATTGGGATGTCTTACAGAAACAATGTGATGAAAAAGTTGATGAGTTTATTCAAAAAAATCCAAATACTAATGGTTTAGATGACTTGGAAGGGAACTGCTTCTTCCCAGAATGGAAAGAAGAAATGGTACGCAAGTAAAGCTTTTCCCCATTCAATCCAAAGGCAACGGACATCTGTTCGTTGCCTTTCTTGACTTTTTGCAGATTTTTCGATAGAATTAAACTATTATAATGATACTATTATCGCAATAGCTTTAATCGTAGATAGAATCAGGAACCCTTCTTCATGATTCAGGGGTCACCTTCTGAAGATGCCTATAACGCCAACCAGCCTGCTCCCCTCTCTGAAGCAGATGCCCTTTTGGCTGATGTTCAACATCTGCTTCCTGCGTGGTTGCCCATGTTGGAACGCTTGCAAAGTGATGAAATCCCCTTGGCTCAAAAGCTCGATACGATCAAACGTATTAAGCCCCATACGCAAGGCACATCAGGCTTTCAGGTTCTGCCCCAACTTGTGAAGCTTTTACGCCATTCGCAGGATGTCGCCCTTATTCATGCGTTGGTTAAGCTACTGGGTGAAGTTAAAGCCTTCTGCTTGCATGACACGCTGGTGGATATTTCGCTCGCCACAGGCATTGCCCTCTTTGAAAAGGCGAAAAATTACCGCACTTTTATAGAAGAAGAACCCGTGCTAAAACTGCGTTGCACCAGCATTCGTCTGCTGGGCTTGCTCAATAATCAGACGGCGATTATTCCGCTCATGGGCTTGTTGAATGATCACCAAGCCAACTATCGGGTGCGTTTGGAAGCCGCTGAATCCCTTGGACGCTTGAAGAATCCCAATGCCGTGCAACCCTTGTTACGAGTGCTGAAAGACGATCAAGAATCTTCAATGTACTTGCAAGAATCAGCGGTGAAAGCCTTGGGCTTGCTGGGCGATATTCGGGCGTTAAGCCCCTTGCTCGATTTATTTGAATCTAAAAAAGGCGTTCGTGAAAAGTGTCAATTTCTCATTGAACGCATCTTGGATTCGGTGGGCAAGCTGGCTAAAGAAGACGGCTTATCTCAAAGCGAGCGAAATCAAGCCTTAAATGGCATTTTAAGTGCGGTAAACGATCCTGCGAATGCCATTCGCTTGGCAGCGGTGGAAGCCTTGAGTTCAATTGGGGACTTGACTCATTTGCCGATTTTACATCAACGCTTGTTTGATGAAAACATGGAAGTGGCTCATGCGGCATTGACAGGGGTGTATCGTGTTGGGGGAATGTCTGCCCTAAAAGGCTTGCTTGAAATTGAGGAGTTGCCTCGTTTTTTGCGTGAAGAAATTTTGGACTTCTTAGTACTAGAAGCCGAAGATGAAAAGGAAGATTAAGATGTTTAAGAAAACCACATAGGGTAATTAGAATGTAATTTTTTGATGATTTTCGATATAGCCAAGTTTATAATTTCCTCTGCAGTGTCTCTTCGTTGTCGCTATTTAAACTAAGAATTGGTATAGTCTTTTAAAGAGTTTTTCGACCAGTAGGCTAGACGAGGAGCCTAGATGATTTTGTGAAGAAGTGTAGATAGACCTACATGACTGAACAAAATAATCATACGACAAAGTATAGACACTGTGCGGGAAATTATTTAAAAGACTATATCACACATCTGCGAGTCTAGGCTCCGAGAATAGCCTAAGTACAAAAAACTCTGAACTTGACTATATGAAAAATTGTAAAATGCTTGAGCTTGTATGAATCCTTTAGAATGAAAGCACTATTATGAAAACACTCTTTATTTATATGCAACGATTCGTTCTCATCTGTGGACTTTTACTTGCTTCGTTGCCTTTGTGGGACTCCCATGTTCACTATGGACTAGAACTGGCTCATGCGTTTAAACCTTTTTTGTTTATAGCGTCTTGCCTGTTACTGGTGATAGCGGTTGTTTTGCTTTTTAAAGCCAAACACAAAGCCTTCTTTGGCATTTTTACCTTGCTCAACACGACTATTTCAATAGCCTTGGCGGTTCAACTCTATGCCGATCTCAAACCGCTGGATCTTCATTCCCCAAAGCCATCCCCCAACGCCACCGAAATCAAGATACTACAGCACAACGTCTACCGATACGCCGATGAATGGACAAAAGTCCTACAACTTCTCAAAAGCACTGATGCCCAAATCATTGCCTTAGAAGAAGTTTCTAACGACATCTATAACCACATTCGCACCGATGCTCAAATTGCGATACGCTTTCCGTTCAAAGCCTACAGAGAAAACGAAGAGCTTGTGATTTTGTCTCGCTTGCCCATTGCGGAAACGACGTTTCACTTTTTAGGGAATCGAGGCTACTATGCCTTTACGCTTTTAGAAGCCAAAATACAGTGTAGTTCTGGTACTTTTTCGCTTATTGTGTTTCATCCGCCCCACCCTACTTCTAAGCTGAATTATATTGAATATCGGCAAATTTATCAAAAAGCATCCGATATTTTGACTGCTATTCAAGATCCCTATATCATTACAGGCGATTTCAATAGTACTAAGTTTTCTCCGCAATTACAGGCATTTATTCGTCAGAATAAGTTGGTCAATCCCCAAGTGGCGTTACAGCAGTATTTTGGTACCTTTCCTTCGTTTATGCCACCGTATTTACGAATCGATATTGATCAGTTGCTTCTGTCTAAGGGGTTTCAGCCCAAAAGCATTCAAGCCTTAGATGCCACGGAATCGGATCACGTTCCTATCCAAGCAACCGTTCTTTTGAATCCATCCTTGAATAAATAACTTATTTCATATAGTATAGAAATATTAAGCTCTTAAAGGATGCTAAAAATTTGATGCCCAAAAAAATTCTCTTAATTAATAACATGCTCGGCCCCTTCGGTGGTGGAGAAGACGTATTTTTGCAAACTTATCACGCTTTGGTGAATGCAGGGTGTGATGTCGAATGTTTTGGCACCAATAAGAAACCTTATTTTGATGAGATCAACATTCGTTACCAAGACCAGTTCCCCCCTTATGTGGATTACGATAAAGCCCATTCGACCTTTGAAAAGCTTGCTTTGCTGAGCAAACCCTTTGCCAATCCTAATGCAGAAAAAGCCTTAGACGCTGTTTTAGAAGATTTCAAGCCCGATTTGGTTCATGTACATAGTGTGTTTTGGCACTTGACCCCTTCTGTGCTAAAAGCTTGTCTCAAACATCGCATCCCTGTGGTGATGACCCTCCATGAAGCTCGCTTGATTTGCCCTGCAGGGACTTTAATGAAAGGCGACAATACCTACTGTGATGAAGTACCCTGTGCAAAGGGAAATACTTTGCCTGCTGTGACGAATCGCTGTTATGACGGTTCATTAACGAAAAGTATCTTGGTTGCTTCAGAGTTTAGCTATAGAAAGCTGATGAACTATTTTCAACATGTCGACTACTTTATCTGCCCGAGCGAAGCCTTGGCGGAATTGGTGGTCAGTAAATACGGCATGCCGAAACATCGAGTTCTGCCGATCGCAAACCCGATTGAAAATTCGTGGTTTGACTTGCCTACGCCGACTGAAGTGGGCAAATACTTCTTGTTTGTGGGGCGATTAAGCAAGGAAAAGGGCGTCCATACCTTATTAAGAGCCATTAAATTGGCGAATCCTGCTATGCCTTTGAAGATCATTGGTACAGGTCCTGCAGAAGATGAACTCAAAAACTTGGCTCGTGAACTAGACTTGCCGCATGTGGAGTTCTTGGGCTTTAAGCAAAAAGCAGACATCATACCGTATTATCAAGATGCCATTGCCACCGTTGTGCCTAGCGAATGGTTTGAAACCTTTGGCATGACGATCGTGGAAAGCTTAGCCTGTGGAAGACCCGTGATTGC
>JAJTHC010000268.1 GCA_021299615.1 Vampirovibrionales bacterium | reverse complement strand
TTTGGATAAGTTACGATTTTATCTGCGTCATGCTTACATAAAAGGGCAGGATTGGGCAGATGAAATGGAACAATCTCACGGGATTTCATACGAATTGGCAAATGATTATGGCGTTTTATTTCTTGGGCAAATTGGGCATAGTCCTTCCGATTTTGTGGTGTTGATGCAAGGCTTACAAGCTTTTGCGAAATTGCATCCTAAGCATTTGCATCCATGCCATCAGGGGCAAGAAACTTCTTTTTTTGAAGCGGTGCCATTGCCTATTTTACCTAAAGTAATGGCGGATCTTTCACCGCGTGAGGCTTTTTTTAGTTGTTCTGAATGTTTCGGCATTGATGAGCGTTTGCTGGGGCGTGTGAGTGGGGAAACCGTGGTATCTTGTCCTCCTGGTATTCCCGTTCTACTCAGTGGCGAACGAATACAAGCAGAACACTTGCCATTTCTACGTCACCTTAGTGAAATTAGTGTTTTATAGCCATTTTAGAGTTTTCTGTACTTAGGCTAGACGAGGAGCCTAGACTCGCAGATGGGCGAGGTGTACAAAAACGTACATAAGCACATCGAGAACCCGAGCGACAACGAAGACGCCAGACGCTATTTAAACTAAGAATTGGTATAAGGTTTAACCTCACCCTCGAACGTCTTACGACGTTCTCTTCCCTCTCCTAAAATTAGGAGAGGGGACAGGAAGATTTTGGAAAGCCCTTACTTCTTAGCCATTTCACTCAGGAACCTGCGTAAACCGTCTTCAACCACAGCAACTTGCTTTTCAACACTTTCCACCGTGGAATGCACGTTGCGAACCTGCCCCATAAAGTGATCCGTGTTTTTGTGGATGCTCGTCATATTTTGGTTAATATCCTTCAAGGTCGCCGTTTGCTCTTCAACCGAAGCTGCTATACTGCCAGATGCCATAAAGACGTCTTCCAACATGCCTGAAACGGCTTCAATGCTCGTTTTGCCTTGGCTGGCTTCGTCTTGCACGGAACGAATTTGTCTAACAATTTCATCGGTGGCTTGGGCGGTTTGCTTCGCGAGTTCTTTGACTTGAGTCGCTACAACGGTGAAGCTTTTGCCCGCTTCGCCAGCATTGGCGGCTTCAATGGTGGCATTTAACGCCAGCAAATTCGTGCGTTCCATAATGGCTTGAATCAAGCTCACCACTTTTTCAATGGTGTGGGTGGTTTCATTCAAGTGACTAATTTCAGCACTGGAACTTTTGGTTCGTTCCGCCGCAGTCGACGTAATACCGTAAGAATGACTAATCTGCACATTAATTTCATTCGCCGCTTCCGTCATTTGACTGGTGGCGTAGCTCATATCCTTAATGTTGTTAGACGTTTCCTTGGCTTCGTTTTCCATGACCGACATGGTTTGCGTCAAGTGCTTGATTTCTTCTTTAATGCCGCCAATACGTAGATTAATTTCTTCTTCAAGACGCTTCGCCATTTCCACTAAGTGCCTGTCGAGCTTATTTTTTTCAACCAAGTTTTGCTTAAAGGTCTCAACGGTTTCCGCCATTTCACCGAGTTCATCCAAACGTTCTTTAAATGGCACGCCTACTTTTTCGTCACCTTGGGCTAAGGCTTTCATGGTTTCTGTTAAGCCTGTAATCGGCTTTGAAACACTTAAACCAACGGCAATACCCAAGGCTCCCAGTACGCTTGAAAGCAAAATACTTATAATAATTGCGGTGAGATGAAGGGCGTTAATGTCTTCATTGATTTCGACGGTGCTTTTTTCAGAAATAAACGTCCAATTCACACCCTTAAAGCTAAACGGCTTGCTAAATGCTTGGGTGCCATAGCCATGATTCTTCCCTTCAAAGGATCTTTCACTTTTAATCCCTTGTTGATAAACGGCTGGCAAGGTGGTTTTTAAAATATCGGTGTCGCCTGTTTTGGTGAAGCGTGAATCACTACGATACTTTAAATCTTGCCCGACCAAGAAACTTTCGCCTGTTTTACCCATGCCTGCTTTGCTTTGCATGATGCCGTTCAAACGACCGATGGGCATTTGGAAAATGAGGACGCCTTCAACCTTGCCACTGGCGTTGCGAATGACTCGAGACATGAAGCTTGCAGGGACGCCGAAAGAAGGCGTGTAGGCTTTAAAATCGGTGAAGGAAACGTCGGCATCTTTGGCTTGGCTGGTGGCTTTTTTTAGGACGTCCTTGTAAACAAAGGCAAGATCGGTGTCCTTCCACTTGCCGTGCTTGAGGTTGGACGCATAATCCAATTCCTTAAACACGGTATAAACCACATCGCCTGACATATTCACGAGAAAAACGTCGTAATAGCCACGTTCATCCACCAAGGTTTTAAACCATGGGTGATATTTACTGTGAATGCTGGAATATGCTGAACCGTCTTTCGCCTTCATCAAAAAGTGTTTGGATCCTGTTGGGTTAGGATTGTTGTGAATATAGGTATTTTGCAAGTAAGTGACGGGGTTTTTACCCTGTTGAGCAATGCCTTTATAGGCGGTGTTGAACTCTCTCAAGGCACTCAGCAGGGAATTGTCTTTCGTCATGACTTTCATGTCATTGACGATGCTGTTAAGGTATTCATAAAGACTGGAACTTTGTTGTTCGAGCAAGGCTTCTTGCTTTTGGCGGTTTCCTTCCTTTAACACGCCAGACGCCTGAAACATCATAACCGAAGAAGAAATAATGCAAGTGCTTAAGACCGTCAATACAAATAAAGCGGGTATTTTTTTAGCAAGGGGCAAGGCATTAAACTGGGTAAATAAGTTGGTTAATAGGTTCATAAAAAACACCTTCTCTATATGTAATGGGATCCCTAATAGGTTAGGATACCTTTAGTCTGCCATAGTTTAGAGGATATTTTCCTTTTCAAACCAAAAAATACAACAGTCTAATGAAGAGGCTTATAAAATAATTTTTAGATAAAATTGTGATGCTTAAAATCGTTGCACCAGCAGGCATCCAAGCACTAAATCCGAGCGGGTGAGCGAACTGCGAATCCCCGAGCGATTTTGCGGACGTCGTGCAATGAGAATGATGCGAGGAGGTGGGTCAAAAGGGGGTGGATTTTTAAGGAGGGGGAAATGAGGGAGGAGAAACGCAATGCGTCCTTCCTTCCCCCTCCTTAAACCGCCTTTGGGGGTTTGGGGAGTCTTTGGCGGCACAAAGACTCCCAAGCACCAGCTCAAAACGGAGCTAGAAATCCAAAAATACTAAAAACCCAAAAAGGGCGTGATTGCTCACGCCCCCTACTAAATCTGTCTTCTCGAAAACTAGGCGTTTTCAAGAGCTTCCTGCTCGCTGCCGAACACACGAACCGCTTTGTTCACACCTGATAAGTTGAACAACTTGTTCACATAACCTTGTGCTTGGCAAACCGCAAATTTACCGCCAGCTTCAGCCAAGGCACGTTGACCGTAAAGAATTACGCCTAAACCAGCGGAATCCATGAAGTTAACGGTTTCCAAGTTCAACAAGACTTCGTTGTTACCGTTAATGCTGTTGTTAATGGCTTGTTTGAAGTCGTCGATGAAACGGTGGTCAAAGCTTTCGATGTTCACATCAATAACGTTGACGTTTCTTTCTTGGCGAGTGTTATAAAGCGCGTTTTGAGTACTCATCATGATGGGGGGATCTCCTCAATGGGTAGGGTAGTCTAATAAAAATGTAAAAGACGTAGGGATTACGTACTTATAGCATTACTATACGAGATGAATAGTCGATTGCGTAAGGTATTAGGCTAAAAAATACATCGACCAGTGGGGAAATAGCCATCTTTAGAGTTTCCTGTATCGTGTCTATACTTTGTCGCTACGATTATTTTGTTCCGTTATGTACGTCTATGTACACGCCCTCACAAAATAATCTAGGCTCCTCGTCTAGCCTACGGTACAGAAAACTCTAAGGACGGCTATAACGATACAAAATGCAAAAAAGGAGACGCTTCTAAAGGCATCTCCTTTTGAAAAATAAGTGTAAACGCTTAAATTATTGAGCGGTTACAAGGAACTCGACGTTCAAGACTTCTCTTGAAACAGCGTGGATCTGAATTTGGTGAGCTTTAGCGGTTACGCCAACACCGTTTAATTCAAATACTTCATTGCCTTTTAAATACGCTTGACGAAACGCATGGGCAGGTAACTGA
>JAJTHC010000203.1 GCA_021299615.1 Vampirovibrionales bacterium | reverse complement strand
CTGTACAGTGTCTATACGTTGTCGCTACGATTATTTTGTTCTGTTATGTAGGTCTGTCTACACGCCCTCACAAAATAATCTAGGCTCCTAGTCTAGCCTACTGTTCAGAAAACTCTAAATTCAGCTATACCATCACACATCTGCGAGTCTAGGTTCCTAGAATAATCTACTGTAGAGAAAACTCTAAACTTGGCTAGACTTCCATAATATGTTGTTCAGTTAGAAAAAAACGAATCGGGGCTAAAACTATGCTATACTAGAGAAAAGTGAGAGAAAAGGAAAATCCCCCTATGCGGTGGCGATGGTTACAAATGGCGGATCCCATTCACGGTTTACTTCAATTTGACCGTAAAGATCCCGTCCATCGTATTTTATTAGAAACCATGAATAGCTTGGCGTTTCAACGCCTTCGACGTGTTAAACAAATGGGCATGGCGGAATTCGTCTTCCCAGGAGCCGTCCACACACGATTTAGTCATAGCTTGGGGGCGACCTTTTTGATGTCTCAAGCCATGACACACTTTAAATACGACCGCCCCTCTCGAGAGATTTTAAAATCCACGTTTTTAGACACAGGCATTAGCCTTGAAACGCTTTTGATGACGGGGATTCTCGTCCATGATATTGGGCATCCGCCCTTGTCGCATACGCTGGAAGATGTGCTAGGCTTGCATGTCGAAGGCTTAACGCACGATCATTACTGGCTCCCTCGCATTCTGAAAGAAGACGAGCAATTGCAATCCATTTGGAAAACCTTTGGTGTAGACAACATCGCCGATGCCATGAATACTTTTATGACAGGCACGGAAACAGAGCCTCGTCACTATTTGGCAGGCTTGGTGGCGAGTCAATTGGACATGGACAGGCTGGATTATCTCTTGAGAGACAGTCACTTTATGGGGACTCGTTACGGTGAAATTGAATGCGACCGTCTGATTAGTTGTCTAGAAATTCAAAATAAGCTTGATGGGAAACCAGTCATTACCCTATTAGAAGACGGCTTACCCGCCCTTGAACATTACTTATTCGGACGCCACCAAGCTTACAAAATGGCATTGCATTCCATTGACAAAGCCAGTGAAGCCTTGCTAGGCTTCACTTTACAGCGTTTTATGTGGGCGATTCGACATGGAATTGTAACAGGTAATTCGGCTAAAGAGCTGTTTCAATTGGGCGACAACGGCAGAAATATGGATATTAAAAGCTATTTGCGTATGGATGACCACTATCTCTGGAACGCCATTCAAGACTGGAGCCTTGAAAGTCAAGACCCCTTTTTGAAAGAGCTTGCCAGCCGTTTAATGCGTCACAATTTACCGAAGTTTATTGATCTTATGGAACTGCGGTATTACCCTAGTGTGGATGAACAAGATGAGCTTCAAGCCGATTTAGAAAAGCATTACGCTGAACGAGGCATTCCCTTTGAATACGGCTTTGCCGAAACATGGGTAGAACCAAAACCCCTGTATCGTCAAGACAAAGAACCCCTATGGCTTGAAACACGAGATCGTGGTATTGTAGAATTGCCTGCACTTTCCCCACTGGCTCAACAGTTTGAAGCCAAGCATATGGCAAAGCATTTGTGGTTTGTGTGGGATCACGAAGCTCGTAAGTTCTTGGCGGAACGCTTGAATAAGCTAACGCCTCAAAAAATGGATGATTTTAGCTGATGCCTGTGTCAATTCAAGAAAACAAAGAAGCCCTTGAAACGTCTAAAACCGCTACAGTGTTGGACTATCCTATTCGTTTAGGGAGCCTCAATGACTTAGTCGACGCCGCCTTTCATGCCCCTCCGCAAGCAGGGGGGATTCATGTCGTGACGCTCAACCCTGAAATGATTATCAAGGGGGAAGAATCCCCCGAATTTGGTGATATTCTCAAAAACGCTGATTTCCCCTTGCCTGATGGAGCAGGTGTGATTTGGGCATTAAAACGTCAAGGCATCCAGCAAGCACGAATTCCTGGTATTGAGTTTGCCACCGCTTTATTGGAAACCCTCCACCAAACGCAATGCCCACGAGGGGTCGCCTTACTAGGAGCAAAGCCTGAAGTCATGGGACTTTTACCTATGGCGTTATTGAAGCGATTCCCCAACTTGTCGCTCGCCTTTGCCCATGATGGCTTTTTCCGTAATGAAGATCTCGTCCCCATTGTGGAAGAAATGGCATCGACCAAGCCAAGGCTGGTCTTGGTGGCTTTAGGGGTGCCTCGTCAAGAGCAATGGATTAAGGCGTTTCGTAACCGTTTTACGGAAGACACCATTTTCGTCGGCGTGGGCGGTAGCTTTGACGTGTGGACGGGGCAAATACAACGTGCACCCAAGCTCATGCAGGCGTTGAACTTGGAATGGCTATGGCGATTCACCCTTGAACCGTGGCGGATTCAACGTTCAATGCAACCACTCTTGCAATACGTCTGGAAGGTTTTGAAAGGCTAGTTGTCTTCACACGATACTGCGGTATTGCAAGGCTTCTGCCAAATGAGGCACTTGAATCGCATCACTTTCCGCTAAATCCGCAATCGTGCGAGCCAACCGTAACATGCGGTCATACCCACGAGCCGACAAGTTCAAACGCTCAATCGCCTTTCGCATCAAGCCTTGGCACGGGTCATCCAACACGCAAAACGCCTTGACTTGAGCGGGTGCCATCTCCGCATTCGATTTCAAGTGTGACACGCCTAAATCTTGAAACCGCTTCACCTGCAAACGTCTGGCTTGGGTGACACGTTCTTTAATCGTCGCACTATTTTCAACAGGCACGGCATTTTCGTTAGAATTAAACAACAATTCTTCCGTACTCAAACGACGCACCGTCAACTGCACATCGATTCTATCCAGCAAAGGCCCTGAAAGCCTTGCACGGTAACGTTCCACATGAGCAGGGCTACAGGTGCATCGATTACCGTCATCGCCGTGGTAGCCACAAGGGCAGGGGTTCATCGCCCCAATCAACATAAAGCGAGCAGGGAAGGTATAGGCTTGCTTAGCCCTACTAATGGTGATTTCCGCATTTTCAAGCGGTTGACGCAAGACTTCTAAAACAGGACGGGGAAACTCCACCAGCTCATCCAAGAACAGGACGCCTCGGTGGGCTAGGGTGATTTCACCTGAACGAGGGTTGCTTCCGCCTCCGCAAAGCCCTGCCATCGAAGCCGAATGGTGCGGACTGCGAAAGGGGCGTTGCACAATCACGCCACCTTCTTCAGGCAATAAGCCTGAAACGCTGTAAATACGGCTCACTTCGAGGATTTCATCCATATCCATAGGGGGCAAAATACTCAATAAAGCCTTCGCCAACAACGACTTCCCACTCCCTGGAGGCCCCGACATGAGGAGGTTATGCCCCCCTGCAACCGCCACTTCTAAGGCTCGCTTGGCTTGCACTTGCCCTTTGACATCGGCAAAATCGACGGCATTTAAGACTTCGGCTTGTTCTTGCCCCATGCGTTCGATCAATTCCGCATGATTCACCACTTTCAAAAAGGCGTTGGGTGATTCGAGCCATGCTTCTAAATCACGCAAATTATGCAAGGCGTAAATCTCAATATCGTCCACCAAGGCCGCTTCTTTGGCGTTTTCAGGACTCAAAACCACGCCTTTTAAGCCCAAGTCTTTTGCCAGCAACGCCACCGCCAAAGCCCCCGACGCAGGGCGAATACGCCCTTCAAGCGAAAGTTCCCCAAAGAACAAGACGTCGTTAATCAAGGGGGTAGAAATCAGTTCTCCACTAGCGACCAAGATCCCAACAGCAAGGGGCAGATCGAAGCCCGTGCCTTCTTTTCGCACAGAAGCGGGAGCCAAGTTCACCGTCACTTTTTTATTGGGGAATTGAAATCCACTGTTACGAATGGCGGCTCGCAGACGGTCTCGGCTTTCGTTGACCATGGTGTCAGGCAAGCCCACGATGCGACATTCAGGCAAGCCGCCGCCTAAATCAAATTCAGCCGTGACCCGTTGAGCATCAATTCCACAAATGGCGGCACTTTGTACATGCACAATCATTGAAGGAGCATCCTTATATTTAGAGAGAGGGTGAAGCTTAAGAAGTTTGGAGGGCTTCTTTTTCAGCGTTTACCTTGGCTAAAAAGGATCGTTGTTGTTGTACGATTTCATACGCCAATACCGCCGTTGCGGTCGATACGTTGAGGGAATCCACCTTGCCGAACATGGGGATGGTGACTCTAAAATCGCAACGCTTGGCGATGTTTTGACGCACGCCCTTGTCTTCACTACCCACGACGAGTACAATCGGCACATCATATTTCACAGTTTTATAATCTTGAATATCGGTGGAGCCTTCTGCGGATTCGCATAAGGTGCCGACCGTCCAATAGCCCGCCCCTTTGAGGGTATCCAAGGCTTGCGACAGGTTGGTGACCTGAGCAATCGGGATGTGTTGATCTGCACCAACCGCCGTTTTAGATGCCAAAGGAGATAGTCCTCCTGTACGGTGCTTGGGTAGAATCACGCCACACGCCCCGACGGCATCTGCCACACGCAGAATAGCACCGATATTACGACCGTCGGTGACTTCGTCCAAGGCGATCATCACTTGCGTGGTGTAGCTTTTCGCCTTTTCGATGAGATCATCCAATTCTAGCAAGGGTTGAGCCGTGACCATAACCGCCACCCCTTGAGCAGAGCTGGGGTTAAAGGCATCGTCGTCGTCGCCAAAGGTTTCGGCGTGGTAACGCACGATGTTGTCAATCTTTTGGCGAGGCACCTTGTTCCAGCGAATACTATTTTCTTCACACAAGGAAATAATGGCTTCTAAACGCTTGTCAATGCCAGCGTGTTCCGCAACATACAATTTCTGCACACGTTTAGGGTTTTCTTGCAAGAGTTCTAAAACGGCATGGCGTCCGTACAAGTAATGAGCCCCTTCAATATCAGAAAAATCAGGGAGGCTTTTTTCAAGGTTTTCACGGCTTTCTTTTTCAGGACGCTTAGCAGGACGTGCTTTATCTGTCGCAGAAAAATCGCCAAAGCGAGGGCGTTCAGCGGAAGCGTTGCCTGTATTGGCTCCACCAGCACGAGGGGTCAGGGCAGGTTTCGGCTTACTGCTTGATGCTGAAGCACCAGCAGGGCGACCTGTTGGGCTAGACGGCGTGCGGTTTTTCGCTTGCGGTTTGGCGTAAGAGTTAGAGTTCGAGGAAGAGGGTCGAGCGTTAGGACGTTTATTCATGGATGAACCTTTGTTTTAAGGAAAATTACAGTAACTTAATAAAACAAGGTGAAAATGCGGAAACTAAGTGTGTCATCTACTCGTTTGTGCTTGTCATGGACTTGTCAAAGAATAGTGTAATGCAAAAGAAAGGCTATCGCAAGGGGTATTATAGTATTCGATAGATGAAACAGGCTATGAGGCTATTCTAGGAGCTACGATTTTTTGTGCAGGCGTGTAGACAGATCTACATAACTAAACAAAAAATTGTAGCGACAACGAAGAGACCATAGACCGTTTTATATAGCGGATACTATCAATAGATCGCTTCCCACTTGGCGGAATCCTTAAACACCCGAAGGGCGATAATGGTTTGAGCCTCCGTCAAGTAAAAATAGTGGCGTGTCATGGCTGGCACCACGATCCAGTCGCCTTTTTGGACGACCAGCTCAAAGGCATCGCCTTCTTTAGGGACAAAACCGAAGATGCCTGCTCCGTG
>JAJTHC010000188.1 GCA_021299615.1 Vampirovibrionales bacterium | reverse complement strand
TGCCTGCTCAAACGACATTCGCTCAAGCCCCTCTGCCTGTGGTGAATACGGCTACGCAAGCTCCTGTTGCATCTGGCTTTACCTTTTCTCCAGCTACCCCAACCGTTGCCACGGCTCCTGTTACGCCGTCTACCGCATGGATTCCTCCTGCTCCTGTTGCACAAGCTCAAGTGCCTATTGCACCAACCTTGGTCGCTCAAGCTCCTGCCAACGGCGGTTGGTAATTTCAAAAGTACCTCATTCATAAAAACGCCTCCTGACAAAACAGGAGGCGTTTTGCCTTGTCTTTCTCACCATTTTGTACCATAATATAAAGCAAACTATGTGAAAGGAAATGGTCATGTCAAACCACGCTTTTTTTGAAATCGGATGCGAAGAACTCCCCGCAGGCTTTTTAGCCACCGTGCAGAACGCCTTAAGCCAAGCCATTGAAAAACGCTTGGAAGCGGTTGGACTTGCCGACACAAGCATTCACATCGAAAAAACGCCTCGACGCTTGGTGATTCGCTTGAACGGACTGCCTGAAACGCAAGCGGAACGCAATGAGATCATCAAAGGACCGCCTGTTCAAGTCGCTTTCGACGCAGATGGATCCCCCAGTAAAGCCCTTGACGGCTTTTTACGCAAAAATAACGCCACTTTCGACGCCTGTGTGCAAGAAGACATTGGCGGAACTCGCTATGTCGTCTTGCATCAACGCCATGCAGGGCAAGCGGTTAAAGATCTTATCGGTTCGCTGGTTTTGGATGCAGTGATGTCGATTGAAGGTCCTCGTTTTATGCGATGGGCGAACAATTCACGCCTCTTTCCTCGCCCGATTCGCTGGTTGCTCGCCTTTTGGAATGACGAGCGTCTGCCTCTTTCCCTTGATTTAGGGGACGACACCCTTGTTTCTGGCAATAGCACTCGTGGGCATCGCTTGCTAGGGCAGGCCGACATTACGGTGGAGTCTCATGCCGATTATGACGTCAAACTCGTTTCCTTAGGAAAAGTCATTTTATCCACCGAAGTACGCATGGCAACGGTGAAAGAAAAGCTCGCCGAAGTCGCCCAAGGCATCGGAGGGGTGGCGATTGTCGATGATGAACTGCTTGAAGAAGTGGCGAACATCTTGGAATACCCCAGCGTCATTGTCGGGCAATTTGACGCCAGCTATTTAAAAATCCCCAAGCCCGTTCTCATCACGGTGATGAAGGCTCACCAACGCTACTTCCCTGTGGAAAGTGCATCAGGCGAACTCTTGCCTTACTTCTTGGTCGCCACCAATGGAGACGTCCGCTTTACGCAGAACATCATCGCTGGCAACGAACGTGTTTTGGTCGCTCGATTTGAAGATGCCAAGTTCTTCTATGAAGAAGACATCAAAACGCCGTTGGAAGACAGGCTCACTGCCTTAGACGGCGTGACCTTCCAAAAAGGTCTAGGCTCGCTTAAAGCCAAAACCCAACGGATTCAACGCTTGAGCTATGCTTTTGCCGAAGCTTTAGCCGTCGATGCGGAAACACGTCAAGCGGTGGAACGGGCGTCATTACTCTGTAAAACAGATCTCGTCACATCGATGGTCTTTGAACTCACGGAACTTCAAGGCGAAGTCGGCATGTATTACGCCTTACAACAAGGGGAATCCGAAAGCGTGGCTCGTGCCATTTTTGAGCATTACCTGCCTCGTTTTCAAGGCGATGCCCTGCCTGAATCTGCAACAGGACTCATCATCAGTCTTGCCGACAAGCTCGATACCTTGGTCGCCTTATTCAGCCAAGGCAAAACGAAAATGCCCAGTGGATCCAAAGATCCTTTAGGGTTGCGTCGCTTGGTGAACGGCGTCTTGTTGAGCATTTTGGCGTTCAACCTTCACAATAATTTACAGCTATGGTGTCAACATAGCTATGAAAACTTAGGCGACTTGGCTCAAGAGTCGTGGGATGCCACTTGGCAACGCATCGAAGGCTTTATGCAACAGCGTTTGGCGTCTTACCTGCAAGAACAAGGCTATAGTGTGGATCTCATCCAGTCGGTGCAAGCCAGCTTTAGTCCGTGGGACGACCTGCCCCTGTTTGTGGCTAAACTCGACAACCTGAAAGTCAAGCGAGACGATGCCCCCGATCTATTCGATGCCTTGTACACGCCTGCCAATCGCATCGACAAAATGATCGCCAAGCATTACAACCCCCAAGCGACGTTGGCGAACGTCGAAGAATCTTTGCTGGAATCGGATGCTGAGCGTGCCTTGTATCACGCTGCTAGCAAAGCCTTGATTCAAAATAGCACGGTGGCGATGGCGGAGCTTGCTCCTGTGGTGGAACGCTTTTTTGAAGACGTCATGGTGATGAGTGAAAATCCAGCGATTCGTCAAAATCGCTTGGATTTATTGTCTGCCTTACATACGGCGTATCTTCAACGCTACGGTCGTTTGAGTTTGCTCGTTTTGGCTTAGTTTTTTAGATATAGCTGAATTTAGAGTTATTTGTACTTAGACTAGACTAGGAGCCTAAGTACAAATAACTCTAAATTCAGCTATAAAACACTATAGTCCGAATCCGTAAAAAAGGCTATAATACCAAAAAGCCTTTATGTCTGATGTATTGGAAAGAAAACAACGTGCAAGTGCTTACAACGGTTTTTAAACGTCTTTTATGGTTACCCCTAAACGTGGTGCTGGTTTCGATGCTCGGCTTCTTCCTGATGCGGTATTCCCTGCAAATCGGACCCATTGACCTACCCATGCCCTTTACGCCGTCGGGCTATGTGCATGTGCTAGACAAAATCGAACTACGCCAACCCATTGATCCCCTTGCGGAAATGAGGCAGAATCCGCAAATTAGCCCCCAAGCCCTCGCCAAAGAAAGCAAGCGACTCGCCCTAGACAAACCGTGGTACAGGCAATACACGAATTGGCTCTTGGGTTTTATACAAGGCGATTTAGGGCAGAATAACCGAGGCGAATCGGTGTCGTGGTTGCTAGCGAAAGCCGCTGGTTATACCTTGTTGTTGAATGTCTGTGTCATTGCGGTGACGTGGCTTTTAGGCATTCCCTTTGGGATTTGGGCAGCTGTGAAACGAGGTCACTTCCTCGACAAGCTCATGGCGATGCTAACGTCCATTACCCTGTCGATCCCTGCCTTTATTTTGGCGTTGGTCTTGGGCGTGAAAGTCGTGGAAACAGGCATTCTCCCCTACGGAGGCATTGCGAGTCCCCAAGCCTTTGCGTGGTCGTGGTGGCATCAAATGGCGGATGTCGCCTTGCACTTGGTGCTGCCGATTACCGTGCTTTCCCTAGGCGGTATTTTTTCGATGCAACGGCTCATGCGAGCCAACCTGCTTGAAGTGCTTTCGCAAGACTACATTTTTGCGATGCGAAGCCGTGGCGTCAAAGAATGGCTGGTGATTTGGAAGCATGCCGTCCGCAATGCGTTGAATCCGCTGGTGACGATTTTAGGCTTTGAATTCGCTGGCTTATTCGGTGGAGCCGTCTTAGTTGAAACCGTGCTAGGCTATCCCGGGATTGGCTTGCAGATGTATCAAGCGGCGTTGGCTGGCGATGCGAACATGGTGATGGCAAGCTTGGTGCTGTCTAGCATTATGCTGGTCATCGGCAATGCCTTGGCGGATGCCTTATTGGTCGTTTTGGATCCTCGCTTAGCCAGTAGTAAATCCACTTAGATAATAAAAAAGGGTCTTTCATGTCGTCTAAAGCCAAAATCGCCCCTTTTCTACTGTTGAGCCTGCCCTTTTTGAGCTTGATGCTCGTTTTTGTCGTCCCTCTGATTCAAGCCGTTTCCATGAGTGGGCTAGATTTTACGCACAATCTTTACACACCGCAATGGGTGGGCATTGCCAACTATACGAGCGTTTTGACGTCGCCCGATTTTGCCCAAGCCCTGTGGAATACCCTCGTTTTGCTGGTCTATATTCTGCCAGCGGTTTTGGTGTTGTCCACCGCTATGGCACTGCTCTTTGCGGGACGCTTTAAAGCCGTGAGCCTCCTACGAGTGCTGGTCTACCTGCCTGTGGTCATCAGCATGGTGGTGGCGGGGATGCTCTGGAAATGGTTGCTCGCAGGCGAAGGCTTGCTCAATAGCGGACTCGCATTTTTGCACTTGCCTAGCGTGCCGTGGTTGAGTTCTCCTAACTGGGTCTTGCCTGCGATTGCGTTGGTCGTGGTGTGGAAAGCCAGTGCCTACTACATGATGATGTTGATTACTCGCTTGGAAGGCATCCCCAAGGCGATGTACGAATCGGCGGAACTCGACGG
>JAJTHC010000046.1 GCA_021299615.1 Vampirovibrionales bacterium | reverse complement strand
TAAACGATTGAATAGCGTATAGGTGGATTCTAGGAGCCTAGACTCGCAGATGGGCGAGGTGCACACAAACGTACATAAGCACATCGAGAACCCGAGCGACAACGAAGAGACACTGTACAGAAAACTCTAAACTTGGCTATATCACTAGCACAAAAAAAAAATGAGTAGGCTTTATAGGTATATCATCCCCTCATCATCATCAAAGCCTGCAGGTGTTTTCGTGTCTATTCCTTCGTTTAATACATTTCCGCCCCCCCCCTCCGTTTCTCAAGGCAAGCCTCTCAATTTGCCTGCTTTTTCACGTCAAATTCCTCCGCTAGAAATGCCTCCTCCTCCGCCATTGCCTAACGTGTTTTTAGCTCCTGCCAATTTTAGCCTGCCAATGCCTCCGCCTGCCATGCCTGATCCAAATCTGTCCCCTGCCCCACCTTCCCTCGATGCCTTCATCCAAGCATCGAAGGGTTTGACGCCCCATGGCTTCCACAACCCGACGGTAAACCTTTCGCCCATGCCTCTTTCACCAAGTTCGCCTCAAGCTCCCCACAGTTTCATTCCACAATCCTCCCAAAACGTTCCCCAAACGGATCCACCAGCATCCGCCCCCAGTATGCCCGATCCATGGTTGAAGCCTCCTGCGACGACAGCACCGTTAGCGAACCCCTTGCCCAGCCCTCCTGTTGCAACGACTCCACCAACTTCCCCCCCGATACCCCCAAGCACGTCTCCAGCCATACCCACCCCTGTGGACTTACCTCCTGATGTGCGAGGCTTTGACGACGGGATTATACGTTCCCTGAACCTGCGACTTGAAGACCCTGACTGGATGCGTCGTGCCGATGCCGCCAATGACTACTTTATTATTTTAAGTGGGAACCCCAATTTGGAAAAGCGTCCGCAGTTTAAGCCGTATGTGGATGCCTTTGCCTTAAAGATTTTGCGAGACCCCTCTTCTGTTGTGCATGAAGCCATGTTGCGTGCCATGCAAGTGGGCTATTACCGCTACCCCAGTCCCGAAGTCTTGAACGAATTGAACCGCCTGAGAGACAGCGTAGGCATGCTTGGGTTAGAAGCTCAAATGGTGGATGATGCGATCGCAGGCATTCAAAAAGCCCAGCTCAAGGATGCTCAAAGCATTTAAACAATTGAAAAACGTACAAAAGAAAAAAGCCACTCGCACAGAATACAAGAGCAATTTCTAGAAATTGACGATTGATAAAATCTCAAAAACATGCTAGGATTAAACCATATTTGTTTTTACTTAATTGTTAGAATGGGGAGATTTCATCGTGGCGATGTATAAAAAGCTCTTGCCTTTGGTAAATCGTTTTGTTTATTTGAGACAAGGCTATTTCAATCGGTATTATGAAGGTAAGCTCCTAGAAGTCACCCCTGACACCCTTACCATTCAAGCCTATGACGATCAAGGTCGTCCTGAAGCCGAATGGGTGATTACACTTTCAACCGTCACCGAGTTCATGGTGGGTGATCGTGACCTAGATGAGTTGAACATCAAGGTATGCCTTGCTAAAACAGTCGAACAAGCCGAACTCAACGATTCAGCCGAAGCTTATGCGTCTTTTGAACGAATGAAGCAATCGGTTGCGTCCAAAACAGGAAACCTTGAAGGTTTTTGAAGGTATCTTCATGTTTTCATTTAGCACACTTACCCAATCCCATGTGTATATTATTGCTGAAGCAGGGGTGAATCACGACGGTTCGCTTGAAAAGGCGTATGCCTTGGTAGATGCCGCCCTTTATGCCCAAGCCAATGCGGTGAAGTTTCAACTCTTTAACCCTTATGCGTTAACGACACGTTTCGCCCAAAAAGCGGACTATCAGCAAAAAAATGATGCCCTCGCTTCTACGGATGAATCTCAACAAGCCATGTTGGAACGTTTATGCTTAGATGTAGAAAACCTCCAAAAGGTAAGAGCCTATGCCCAAAGTAAAGGCATTGATTTTTTGTGTTCGCCGTTTGATGATGAAAGTGCCGATGCCCTTGTCGAGCGTTTTGAATTGCCCTTTGTGAAATTAGGTAGTGGAGAATTAACGAACTTCCCTTTGCTAAAACGCTTGGCACTGAAAGGTATTCCGCTTTTGCTTTCTACAGGCATGGCAAATCTGAAAGATGTACAACGCACCCACGAATTTCTCGCCCCCTTTTACGGCTTTCGCCTTAGCGATGCCGTAGCATTCATGCACTGCACCAGTCAATATCCTGCTCCGCTTGAAACGCTTAACTTAAAAGCCCTACGTACCTTGCAAAATGCCTTTTGGGGTCATGTGATTGGCTATTCCGATCATTCGCTTTCTGTTACCCAAGTACCAGCCACCGCCGTTGGCTTGGGAGCCAAGATCTATGAAAAGCATTTAACGCTCGATGCGTCTTCAACGGCAGGGCCTGATCATCATGCGTCTTTAGAACCTGACGATTTCAAACGCTTGGTGGAAACCATTCGTTCTGCGGAATTGAGCTTAGGCAATGGGATTAAAGAAGCCCATGCCTGCGAGCGGAATACGTCTGAAGTGGCTCGTAAAAGCCTTGTTTTGACGGTGGATTTGCCTGTGGGTACTGTGCTTGAAGAAGCCCACTTGACGACCAAGCGTCCTGCAACAGGGCTATGTGCGTCTCGTTATTATGATGTGCTAGGTAAGCGTATTAAGGTGAACTTAAAGGCCGACAGTGTACTAAATGCGGATGCCTTGGAAGAGGCTCCCTAATGCCGACTTATGGTTTTATTTGTACAAATATGGCGTGTTTACATTCGTTTACCGTGCATCGGGGGGCGAGTGAAAGTCACTTGATTACCTTTTGTCCCAAGTGTGCTTCCATTGCCGAACGAGATGGCAATGACTATAAGCGAATTCGCCTAAAGCGAATTCGGGCTTCTTTGCCACAGGAAGCATTTGAAGAGAGTCCCGAAAGTCCTACTCATGTGCATGGAGAAGGTTGTTCTTGTGCATTAAATAAAGACTGGCACGCTTATGTAAAGACTCGATTGGCGGAAGATGAGCCTTATACCAATTCTTAGTTTAAATAGCGACAACGTATAGATACTGTAAAGAAAACTCTAAACTTGGCTATATAAATCTACAACAAGGCTTTCGTCGGCATTAAGGTAATATCCGAAATAAGCAAGTCCTGCGGTTGATTTAGGGCATACAACACGGCATCCGCCACTTGCTGAGGGGCTAGCATCCCTGACGCATCGGGGGCTTGGGCGAGATCCACGCTGTCCCAAATATCGGTGGCACAGGCACCTGGGTAAATACTGATGATGCGGGTGTTGTTGGATCGTTGTTCTTCGCTCAGGGCTTCTGCAAAGGCTTTCAAGCCTGCTTTGCTGGCATCGTAAACGCTCCAATACGGAAACGCCCACTTGCCTGCAATGGAATTGATATTAAGAACCGTTCCCCCTTCGCCCTGTTGCGTAAATTGAGCCACTGCATATTTAGACAACAAAATCGGCACGGTCAGATTCAAGCTAATCATCTGGTGAATCTGCGAGTCAGGCAGTTCAGGCAAAAGCCCCACCTTCCCCCCGATGCCCGCATTGTTGATAAGCACATCCAGCCGTCCGAATCGCTCAATGGTTTGAGCTACAAGGTTTTCCAGCGTCGTGGTTTCAAGCAAGTCGCACGCAATCACGACGCTTTCGCTTTGAAGGGAATCCGCCAACGCACGCAAGGCATCGCCACGGCGTGCCACCAAAACCAAGCGAGGGGCATAGGCATCCAGTGTTTCGGCGATGGCTTTACCGATGCCGCTACTCGCGCCTGTAATTAGAATAACCTTGTCTTTTATAGCCATCTTTTTAATTTCCTAGCTGTTTCTGTAGGGGTGCGATTTATCGCACCCGTTTTAAAATTGTGGAGCGGGCGTGATTTATCACACCCCTACATTTAACACCACTTGGCTAGACAGATAATGCTCCGCATCCATGGCGGCGACACAGCCTGCCCCTGCGGAACTAATGGCTTGACGATAATGCGGATCGCAAACATCGCCAGCGGCAAAAACGCCTTCCACATTCGTTTTACTTGAAGGCGAAGCGACTTTTAAATAGCCCACGTCGTTCATATCCAAGACGCCTTTAAACAAGTCGGTGTTGGGTTTGTGACCAATGGCGTAAAATAAGCCGTTCGTCGGAAAGTTTGAACGTGTACCGTTGGTATTTTCAAGGGTAACGGCAGTTAAGCCTGTTTCTTTATTGCCAATGAGTTCAACGACTTGGGTATTCCAAATGACGTTGATTTTTGGATTCTCTAACACACGGCTTTGCATGGCTTTGGATGCTCTAAAGGCATCACGACGGTGTACGATCGTGACTTTCGTGGCGAATTTCGTCAAGAAATGGGCTTCTTCCATGGCAGAATCCCCACCCCCAACGACGACGACTTCTTTGCCGCGGAAGAAAAAGGCATCGCAGGTGGCACAGGCAGAAAGCCCGTGTCCCATGAGTTCCGCTTCATTCGGCAAGCCTCCCGTAATGGCGGAAGCCCCCGTGCAGAGAATGAGGGCATCAGTGGTATAGGTTTTGCTGTCTGTGGTGACGGCAAAGGGACGCTTGCTAAAATCGATGTGGGTGACGAGTTCGTAAGCGGTGGTGGCTCCAAAGCGTTTGGCTTGTTGACGCATGGCATCCATGAGGTCAGGGCCCATGATGCCTTCGGGGAAACCTGGGAAGTTTTCAACATCGGTGGTGATGGTGAGCTGTCCACCAGGTTGGATGCCTTCGAAAATGAGGGGGGCTAAATCCGCACGAGCCGCATAGATACCTGCGGTAAAGCCAGCAGGACCAGAACCAATAATAATGAGGGAATGATGCGTTGTCATAAATAGACGTCCTTTTTTTATAGATTCAACCCCTTCATTCTATCCCAAAAAGAAAAAAGTTACTATTAAAAGAAGCTAAAGGAACGGCGATATTTATATTCATATATTGATGAAAAATTATATTAAGGATATGATATAGCTATAAATTACATTATAGTCAAGTCTCTAATTGCCTGTACCGTGTCTATGACTTTGTCGCTACGATTATTTTGTTCTGTTATGTAGGTCGCTCTACACGCCATCACAAAATAATCTAGGCTTCTCGTCTAGCCTAAGTATAGAAAACTCTAAACTCGGCTATACATAGGGAAACATAACTATGACGACTGTCCCCACGCCTGCTGAACTGCTTATTAGTAAATTGGAACACACTAAGCTTAGTTTTGAATATGGTGAAGATGCCGACGCAAGTGTACGTAAACTTTGTGAAGAAGCCATGCAATATGGTATGGCTACGGTTTGTGTGCGTCCTGAACATGTATTGACGGCTCGAGAAGCCCTTGGGCATAAAACGAATGTCGTACTTGCGGCAGTGGCAGGCTTCCCCGAAGCTCCTGTGAATCGTCAAGATCACGAAGAATGCCCTGTGATTGGGGCTTGCTATTCTAGCACTAAACTGCAAGAAATCACCACGGCACAAGGGTCTGGTGCCGAAGAGTTTGACGTGGTGATGAACGTCGCTTTTCTCAAAAAAGACCATGAGATTGGTGGCGAGTTCACACTCAAAGAACTGCAAGGTATTCGTATGGTCGCCGATGATATGCCCATTAAACTTATTGTAGAAGTTGATTTGCTTAGCGAAGACGAGTTGCGTTTTGCCATTGCACAAGCGGTTGAAGCAGATATTGACACGATTAAAACATCAACAGGCTACTTGAAAGAAGGAATTGGTGCCACGCCTGAACGTATTGCGTTCATTCGCAAAACGCTCGATGACTTGGGGGCTTTTCATGTCGGGATTAAAGCCAGTGGAGGCATCCG
>JAJTHC010000065.1 GCA_021299615.1 Vampirovibrionales bacterium | reverse complement strand
TGTCGCCGTGATAATTTGGTTAAAACTCGTGTGGAGCCGTTCGGTTTGAGGCTTTACGAGTTGGGGCAGGGTATCCACATAGGTGGATTTGAGCTTAAACAACTGGCGATAATCCAGCAAAACCTGAATAATCGGATGCTCCCCTATCAAAGATTCCAGCACCTTACTGTCGGTGGAATAGCTTTTGGTGGCGGTTTTTCGCTTGGGCTGAATGCCCAGCTTGTCAAAGAGTAATTCTCCCACCTGCTTCGGCGAATTAAGGTTGATCGGCGTTTCACTATAGACTTGGGCTTGCTTGTCAAGGGCATCGACTTGGGCATCGAGTTCTTGAGCCAACGCTTGCAGGGGGGCTTTTTCTAGGCGAATGCCGTTATATTCCAGTTCCGCCAAGACCCATGTGAGGGGATTTTCAATCTCGTAAAACAAGCTTGCTAAATCAGGCTGTGCGGCTAAACGCTGACTAAACAAAACCGCCAAACACCACGTGGCGTAGGTATCCGAAGCTCCATAGGGAGCCGCCTTGTCGATGGGGACATCCGCAAAGGTGATTTGCTTCTTGCCCTTTTTACCGATGAGTTCATCGATCGGGGTCATGGCAAAATCGAGTTCACGCTCGCCCAAACCCTTGAGTCCGTGCTTGTTTTCAGGGGTCAGCACATAGCTCATAATCATGGTGTCTAGCACAGGCGAAGCCAGCTCAATGCCCCAGTGGCGTGTGCAATTGCGTTCATATTTCAGGTTGTGAATGAGCTTGAGAATGGAGGCGTCTTCTAGAAAAGCCTTCAATAACGGAAACGCCTCGTCATAGGCAATTTGGCGTTGAGCATCGGCATCACTCAGTAAATCCGCCACATGAGCCAAGGGGACATACACATTTTGCAAGTGGATCTCACCGTTCGGCGTGACGGCATCGTAAGTCGTGGGCGTGTCCTTCAAATGCAAGACGTTTTTCGCCGTAAAGCTTGATTTTGCAAGCCCTTTGCCCCAGCTCAAGCCAAACCCGACGAGTTCAACCTCCTGCACATTTAAGCCTGTGGTTTCCACATCAAAGGCACAAATGCCGTAATCGTCCTTAATTTCTTGGAAAATGGCGTCAAGGCGTGTCAAATCTTGCACGATTTCATAACTAAACGGTGGAAACGTGATTTTCGGAAAGACTACCGTTAGAGACGTTTGCTCTGTTTGGGCTTCTTCGACGACCTCTTCCACAACGGAGTCATCTGTTTTGAGGCTCAACAGTTTCGTCCACTTGGGTAAGTTACGTTGAAAGGTTCTGAAATTATAGGATTCGAAATAGGCTCCCAAGGCTTCGGCGGTGGCGTCACTGCTACCTAGGTGGGCATGGTCTAAATCAGGCACGACATCCAAATCACGCACGATAATCGCCAGTTTTTTGGACAAAAATGCCATGTCTCGACCGTCTTCCAGCTTACGTTTGACGCCTGCGGGTGTGATTTCGTCTAAGTGAGCGTAGATGTTTTCAAGGGTGTGATAGGCATCCAAGAGTTTAGCGGCGGTTTTGTCGCCAATGCCTTTAACACCAGGGATGTTATCGCTCGCGTCGCCTTTAAGCCCTTTGAAATCGGCGACTTGTTCAGGCGTGACGCCCCACTTGTTGATGACGCCGTCCCAATCGTAAACCGTTAAGCCGTCGTGCGTATTACGAGCAGGGATTAAAATGTTGATTCGACTATCTCGGTCGATCATTTGAAAACTGTCTTGATCGCCTGTTAGCACATCCACATGCCAATCGGGGTAGGTATCGATGATTTTTTTAGACAAGGTGCCGATGACATCATCGGCTTCGACGCCAGCGATGCGAAACACGGGCAGACCCAAGGCTTCGATGCCTTCATAAAGCACATCCATTTGTTGACGCATTTCATCGGGCATACTGCTACGATTGGCTTTGTATTCGGGGTACCATTCGGTGCGAAAGCTTTCACGAGCCACATCAAAGGCGAAGACGAGTGCATCGGGCTGGCGTTGGTTAAGCAGTTGGAAAATGGCGTTGAAAAAGCCATAGACCGCCCACGTGGGGATGTCATCACTATTTCGCATTTGGGTGCGTTCCAAGGCGAAATACATGCGATACGCCAATGCGTGACCGTCCACCAACACGACGGTTTTAGGTTTGACGAGTGTGTTATTAGTCATGATATTTGCCCTCATAAATCTTGTTTGACTAGCTTTAGTTTAGTACAAACAGGGAAATCAGGGCTTATTTTTTATTGGATTCTACTTGGAGCTTGAGGTGAGAAGGCATTGCGGCTTCAACAGCGGACTTTTGACGTGGGTTCAGTTGACTTCCAAATTCAGTCATGAGACTTTGAACTCTGGAATGAAGGGTTTGAGATTCTGTATGGGTATTATCTCTGAGGTAAAGTGCAAATTGAAGCATTTGGGTATAAGCTTTTTGAACTTGTCGTTGTTGAGCTTCCAGTTTGTCGACAATAGCTTGTCTTTCACGTGCTTCTTGAAGCGTCAAATGATTGACACTTTCAGGAAGGATACGAGTTCCTGTGAAAGCCCCACTATGTTGAAAGGTATCTTTTGATAATCGATTCAAATCGGTGTGAGGCTTAACACCTTCCGATTGAGTAGGCATGGCAACAAGAGACGAGCTTTCACGAGTCTTCGTCGAAAAGTTAGGTAAGGTTAATTTCATCAAAAAGCACTCCAAAATAACAACACAAATTTATAGTAATAAAGTAGAAAGTTCTTTAAAAATCCTGTATACCTTACCATACAAGAGCGACGTTGTCAAAATCTATTTGTTTAACATTCAATGGATGCCTTGAAAAAACGCCCTACTTCCATGCCCTGTAACGCCTCTTCCACATTCGCCAAAGCAAAGTTGGCACTAATTAACGGACGAGGATCCACCTGCCCAGTCGCAAGCAAGTCAAAGGCCTGCTTCACATCGCTTGGCGTATGATGAAACAGGCTATACAGCGTGATTTCATCATAATGCACACGCTTGGTGTCTAAGGCAATGGTGCTTCCGCCTGCACACCCTGCAAACCAATGCACTTTGCCCCCACGACGGCATAATTGCACCGCCTTTTCCCATGTTTCAGGTAAACCCACGGCTTCGATCACAGAATCCCACCCACGCCCTTGGGGGCTAAAGTCTCGCACAAGAGCAGGGGTATCTAAGCCTTCGGCGATAGAAATCGTTTGAACGGCTCCGCCAAAAGAGCTTGCCATGTCTAGCTTCATCGGCGTGCGAGCCACCGCCGTGAC
>JAJTHC010000005.1 GCA_021299615.1 Vampirovibrionales bacterium | reverse complement strand
GGGATGTATTTTTCAATTTTTTCTTAGCTTCTTCGGCAGCAAGTCTTTCCGCTTCTTCGGCTTCTTTTAAAACTTTTTGCCCAGCCTTAATTCCTACCATCCCTAAAGTTCCCACTAAAAGCAACCCTAAGCCGATAGAAAGGTATTTAATCCAATCGATTTGGGGCTTTTGCGGAGTCGCAGGAGCCATTTGGGGCTTTTGCGGAGTCGCAGGAGCCATTTGGGGCTTTTGCGGAGTCGCAGGAGCCATTTTTTGAGAAGCGGACGCTTGTATTTTAGAAGCATGCACGGCGTTTAAAACGTTTTGTCGACTTAGGCTATATGGTTGTGGACTTCCTGAACTTAACGCTGACATGATATTTCCTCGAAGCTTACCTTCATTACAATTATAAGCATAAAAACAGGTACATTTATTTTTATGCTATAGAAAGCCTAAAAGCAAAGAGGGAAGGTATGAACCCTCCCTTGAAATTTTATACCATTTCTTAGTTGGTATTAGTCGTCGACTTTGGCACCAATAACAGGCATCATGCCACGAATGGCAGGGCGGTAAATCAAACCACCACCTAAACGCCAGCGAGAAAATACCCCACCTGTGTCTAAGTAGTCCACCACGCCGTAAATGGAAACGGCATCGTTGAGATTAAAGGTAAGTTGACCGTTGCCTGAATAGGCAGCACCTGTGGCGTTTGGCTCCCCAGGTATACCAGGATTCTGACTCTGTACCCCGATGCTTCCACCCAACTTGTATTCAATAAACTTGTTAAGGCAACTGCCTCTAAAATCAAGTCGCACATCATTCAAGAAGAAAGTATCAGGCGAGTAGTAACCACCCAAGACGTAGCCTGCGGGCGTGGCAACCAAGGGGGCTTGAGCCGAAACCAATTGCGGTAAATCGGTAAACTGGTTGTAAAAACCAAGTGTTGCATTCTTCGCATACCCAAAGAACAACGATTCATACGCCAAGCGAACGGCATGGTTCTTGGCATATTGCCAGTTATAACCTAAGCTTGCATAAACTTGATTCTTGGTGTTACGTTGTACTTTTCTACCGTCTACCATGGCGAATTCATACGCCATGTTTAGATCCCAATTCTTCCAAGGAACTAAATTGGCTTCCGCAAAAAGCGATGTTTCACGCACCTGACCAATCAATTCGCCTGCCAAGGCACCATTGAGGGGCTTAAAACCAGCGTAAGACAAGAAGCTAGTTTCCAATGGTGAACGACGTGAACCGACTTGGAACTTAACGCGATCGTTCATTTGGTACTGCAAACGAGCTTGATAGTTGACGTTCACACTTTTACTTTGCGTGTAATTTTCAAGGGAAGCATCACCGTCAAAGCTTAATTTGTCCGTAATACCAAAGCTCGTTCCTAAGCTGTATTGATGAGCCATGGTGCTACGAGGACTTAAGTTATAGGTGTCAATCGCAGGAATCATCAAGTTACGAATGGCATAGCCTGCACGCATACGCACATTAGGCGTTAGGTTAAAGCTAAGTTGGTTCGGTACAACCCAATGACGCAACTTGTTGGTGGTGTCTTCACCGTCTTGAGCGGTGTACAAGAAACCTGTACGAAAGCTGGGACGCATCGCATCTTTAATATCACGATTCAAGCCTGCAAGCTTGTCAAGCTGGAAGAGGTCGCCTCTACCGCCGACGTGGTTACCCACCGCAGGATCTTCGTCCGAAATAATGGTTTGACCCATCCCTAGTTCGACATCTTCGCTAGCGTAGTTTCCACCTAAAACAGAGTTAGAGGCTGGACGTTTTGCTTGATCGTTACCTGTGACGGAATCACGAAAGCCTGAGGCAAACGCCGATTGAGTTGGCACAGTAAGTTTGACGCCTGTCACTTCTGATTGACCTGGAGCCAAATCATTTAAGACGTTCACTTTCGTGTGCAATCTGTCTAATTGTTGATTCGACTGCTGTTGAAGGCGTTGCAAGGTCGCCAATGTTGCATCCATACTCTCGACGGACGTCACCGCACTGCTTTTACGGGAGAGTTCCGACGCTTGAGGAGCCTCTTCACTCGGGGCATCTTCCCACACGATGAGGGGGTAGGCATCAGTGTATTCAGGTTCGATCATCTCCGTTTTCGAAGGGCTATTGAGTTTCAAACCGTTGACATTAGACTTGTTATAGTTCAACGAACTAGGCACATAGCTTTCTTTCTTGGGGACGTAAGTGGGACTTTCCACTTGACGCTGAACCGTGCTTTTTTTAACAGGGGCTTCGTAACTTAAAGAAGAGGGCGTAACAGGACGAATCTGCTTGCTTTCTTTAATAATATCCAACGCCTTGTCATAACGACCGATCGCCTTATACGCTTCCGCCAAAGACTTCAAAACTTCGATGTCATTGGGGTAGGCTTGACGGGCTTCATTCAACAGCTTAATCGCTTGAAAGTTTTCACCATTCCACAAATAGGCATTGGCTTTACTCACCAAGGCATCACGAGATTGGGGGGAGTGGCTCAAAACTTTGTTAAACAATTTAATGGCTTGCGTTTGCTTGCCTGAATAGCTTAATTGCTTGGCGTAAGACAAGGTCAACGCTAAGTCTTCAGGGTTTTGCGTATACAAACCTTCCACCAAAGCCAAACCACGAGCCTTCATTTTTTTGTCGGGGCTTTGGCTCAACATGCCTGAAAACTCACTAATAAATTGAGGATCCTTACCATAAACAGGCAACAGCTCATTATAAAGCGTATAGGCTTTTTCAATATTCGCCGTAGCGGATTTGTCCTGCCAGTAAGCACGAGCCATCGCCAGTTTGTGGGCTTGAATCGTGGGGTAGGCTTCTCCAAGTTGTTCGTACCAGCTTAGATATTGACGCTTGGCTTGGTGCCAAACTAAAGTCTGTTCCACCTTGTCGGCATACGCCTTAGAGGCTTTCGGCTGATTTTGTGCCAGCTTCAAGAAATGTTCCAACGCTTGCGGACGAGTCGCTTCATTCCACGACAAGAACTCTGCATAAACGCCTGTTAAATCAGGATCATTCGGGAAACTGTTGAGGGCTTTAGAATACGCTTCTTGCGTATTTGCCGCAGGATTTTCCGCCAAGGACTTCAAAAAGTCGATGAGTTCAACCTTCGCTTCACCAGACGCATCCCGTTCAGCGGCGTAAATAAAGTAGTTCACCGCATTGGCAGATTCATCCGCTTGCGACGCATACAAACGAGCCAAACGTAAGGAAAGCCCCACTTTGTCATTCGTACTTTTCAAGGCATCACGATAAATCGCTTCAATATGCGAAGGATCCACGCCTGTGGCCCCGTCTTTCATCGCAGCGGTCAACACATCGGCGTATTCAATTTTTTCATTCGTGTCTAGGCGACCTTGCTGATTCAATTCTTGGAACAAGGTGAGGGCTTTTTCATAATGCCCTAACTTCTGATACGAACGAGCCATACGCATGGCGGTTGAAACGGCATCCACTTTGCCAGATTGTAACAAGTCGGCATCAATGGAAAGGGATTCTTCGTAATCGCCGAGTTCAAACGCCATGCCTGCCAACGCACTCAAGACAGCGTCATCCATGCGTCCTGATGTTTTAGAAACTGAGAGCATTTGGCGATAAATCGTGCGAGCTTGGGCGGTTTGTCCGCTTTTCACCAACGCCGCCACATAAGCTTGACGCAAGTTCACCGAAGCATTCGCCGAATGAGCTTTTAACGGTCCTTCGTAGAGTTCAACGGCATCGGAAGGGCGTCCGCCATAGGTCAAGTATTGGGCATAGGCGGTCAAAAAGTTGGTATCGTTTTGGTAATAGCCTTGTACGTCTTGCACATAGGGCGTGGCTTTTTCATACTGCCCTTGCCAAATATAGAGCATCGCCAATTGTTTTTTGGCACTATGGTCATTCGGCATTAGGCTTACATATTGTTGGAGCAATCCTGTCGCGGCGGCTCGTTTGCTAGGATTCCAACTATAGAGTTCAGCCAGTTCTTTCAGAGCATTCGTTTCAGTAGGATCCAACTCCAACGCCGTTTCAAAAGCTTGCGTAGCGAGGGCTTGGTTGGCTTTTCCGCCTTGTTTTTTGTAAGCTTTGCCTAACCATGTGTAGGCTAAAGCGTTGCTGGGGTAGCGTTTGACGGTGGATTTAAAGACGTTTAAGGATTGTGCCACGAGTCCTTTATTATAGAGCTTTACGCCTGATTGTGCGGAAGCAGGCAAGGTCGATTCTGCCCAAGCGTGGTCGAATCCACCGACGAGCATGGCGGTGACGCCCAAGGCAATGCCTAAGGTTTGGGTTGTTTTTATAGAAAGCAGTGGATTGAAGAAGGGACTGGTCATGGAAGCACCT
>JAJTHC010000043.1 GCA_021299615.1 Vampirovibrionales bacterium | reverse complement strand
TGACGAAACGGGTGCCTTGTCGCCGTGTCACCATCCCTTTACGTCGCCCCACCCCGATGATGTGCATCTGCTCGACAGCGATCCTGCGAGTGTGCGTAGTTTAGGGTACGATCTCGCCTATAACGGTGCAGAAATCGGCGGTGGCTCCATTCGGATTCACCAAAGTGAATTGCAAGCGAAATTGCTCGGCATGATTGGCTTTAGACAAGAAGACGCCCACGCCCAATTCGGCTTTTTATTGGAGGCTCTCGATTTTGGCGCCCCCCCTCACGGAGGCTTGGCGTTTGGAATGGATCGTATTGTGCAGATGCTCACGAACGCCACCAGCATTCGAGAAGTCATTGCGTTTCCGAAGAACAATGCAGCCCAGTGCTTGTTGACGTCATCACCCAGCTTGCCAGATAGCCAGCAGTTGGGAGATCTTTACATGCAGTTCGTGTTGCCTGAAAAAGAAGAAGCCAGCGTTTAGGGATTTGGTATTAAGAAGCCGGGTAATTGGTGTACCAGTTGGTCTCTGTCATAAAATACTTGATGAGGAAAGCCACCTTTGGGGATAGAGAAGGTTTTTCCCTTTGGGTAATTTTCAATTTTTTTACCATTCGGCAAGACAAATAAGCCGTCTTTGACCAACTGAACCATTTCCTTATAAGAAACGTTCTGATAGTTGACTACAGGAACAATAGAACACACCTTCTCTCTTTTGTTCGTGACAAGAATGTAATTTCCTGCTTGTTGTACATGTACATTAGAATTAGGCTGTATTTGCAGTTTATTGCTTACTGAACGACCCTTCAGAATATTTTGAACCTTCCTAGCTGTGACGTCTGCTTCAGTATTGATGAAGTTCACCCCTTTTTTATAGACAACATTAACTGGTGCATAAGAGAATCCTTGATTTACTAACTCTTGTGGAATGTCACTAGGATCGATTTCTGGGGCTTTGCTCCATAAGCTATCCAAAAAATTGGTTTTTGAAGAAGCCTTGAGTGAAATAGTAAACTCTTTGGCTTGAGCCACAGGAGGCTTCTTTTTCTCTGCTTTACCCGAGAAAGGCCATTTAAACCATCCCTCTTCTTTCGCTGGCTTCGGATCGCCATCTAAGTCATCTAAATCATCGACGTCATCGAAAGAGTCACCCGCTGGTTTTTTTGTGCCTTTTTGCTTCAATTCGCTTATTTCGTCTACCTTTTCAGCGACTTCTGTTTCTAGTGAATCCGATTTAGCTTTCAAGTGTTCTAATTGACGAGCAACGTCATCGGTATGGGACTTAATCCCTAAGCCTAACAAGACTAAGCCAGCGATACTCCCCAATCCAATAGCGATGTTCTTCGGCGTTACAAGGGATTCTTCCTTAGGAGACGCTGGAGGAGTTGGAGCAGGTTTCGCCACAGCAGGAGGCGTCACATTCGTCGATGCCCGTGTGACAGGGGCGGGTGTATAATGACTTTGCGGTACGTTGGGATTTAAAGAATAGCTGCTCATTGTGGTGTAAAAATCTCCTGTGAATTAGAAATGAGAATTGCCTATATATACACTAAACCGTAAAAAAAAGTTTTTGTGCTAGTTCGGTAAAAATTAACAATGCCCCACCTTGAAACAGGCAGGGCATCGTTGAGTAACATGGTGTACTAGAATCCAACAGAGTTGTCAACCTGTGTGGCACCCGTTGGAATCCGAAACAATCCTCCATTACGAGGAGATTCGATATGTCCTATTGGAAGCAATGTTTTAATAGAGCCATATTTTTCATACTGTTTAATTTGTGCTTCAGTAGCCGTACCGCCTTCTACAGCTGCTCTTAGATTAAAGTAGGCGTCACGTTGAGCTTGACTAAAAGCCTGCCCATATTCGTCAACCATATTCGCTTCATGTAATGGGTTGGCACTAATAAATGAACCATTAGGGATATGGTGTTCGTCAGCATGTGTAGATGTTTTGATGTAGTAACCATCAGGAGTACGTTCCACTTTACCACCATTATGCTTGACTAAATCATTTGCTTTCGTAACAGCCTCTCTCACAGTAGCAGGATCGTTACTTTCCGCTCCATGAGATAAGATGCTTCTTACCGCCTGCTGTTCAGGGGTATAGACTTCACCAGGTACAAAGTCGGCATGGACGATCTTCTTACCATTTTCTAGTTCTTCTACACGGCTTGTCTTCCAAGTACCTGTTTCCAATCGTATTTTGTCTAAAGGATCTGTCGAATCCACCAATTTGTCATAAACAGCTTTTTTATTTGCAGGGTTTAATTCATGGAGAGCTTGCCCCTTTACAACTGCTTCAAAAGCACCGAAATCATGACCAGCAGAAGAATGTAATGCTGGATCTAAGCCTCCTCGTGTTAACGAAGCGATACGCACTGTTTCTGCATTTTGTTTGGCTAGTTTTGAGTTTAGCAATGCTTTAGCAATGTCGTCGGCAGAACTTGTTCCAAAATTAATTCCTTCTAAGGTATGGGCAACGGTTTCTTGAGCCTTAGCAACAGTCTTACCTGCTACGTTATCTACTTTATCGATAGCGTCTCCAGCACCTTTAGAAAGGGCTTCACCACCTTCTTTCGCTAACTTGGCGGCTTCGTCCACTTTTCCATTCTTTGCTAAAAGTATACCCGCTGGTATCGCCAGTGTAGCTAAAGCACCCCAAGCCAACCAGTTAACGGGTTTCTTGGCTTCAGGAGCAGGAGCTGGTGCCAAGTTGGACGAGTTAAAGCTGTCGACACCAGTAGACGCTGGAGCAAAGCTTGTTTGGTCTGGAGCAATACCAGCATCAGACGAAGCAGGGTAGCCCGCTTCACGAGGTGCATAATTGTAATTGTAGCCGTAGCCAGTAGCGTTACCGAATTGAGATTGAGAGATCATTATCGTTCTTCCTTATGATTTTACATTTATCCTAAATAAACCAGTGTTTACAAAACAATATCTTGCAAATACTTTACATTAAACAAAAAACCTATACTAGCATTAAATCGAAATCGCTTATTTATGTGCTAGCTTCTTTACGAATTCGTTACATTTTCGGTGGCGAATCCATTCTGCGTTAATAAAACATCTTCAGCCATGTCTTCAAAGGCTTTAACCCCTTTTTCAACAGGTTGGTTCTGATAGTCGTTTAAATCTCCTTTCAATAGGATGTTGATTTGCGGTACATTATAAATTTGCTTGTTCAGCTTAAAACTTTCAATGGTTTTTTTGTCAGCATCAGACACAACGCCAAACTTACGAGGATCCTTCATCGCTTCGTACTGCCTGCCGTGGGCGTTTTCATGCACAAGGGTTTTGGACAAGTGAGCCAAAACATACTGATTCAATTTTTCACCCGTATAACCTGCCTTGGTGCCTTCAATCAAC
>JAJTHC010000141.1 GCA_021299615.1 Vampirovibrionales bacterium | reverse complement strand
ACGACCACTTCATCCAAGCCCGCCAAGCGGTCATCCAACAAACGAGACATCTCGTTTAAAATGTATTCCTTCGAATGCGTAATCGCTTCCACCACGGATGATATCCCGCTACTGGTGGCATCCACTTCTAAAGGACTCGTTTCATTCAAGCTATAGCTCGGCGTAACTTGCAACGCCGTAGATGTTGCCGTCAACAACTGCACAATTTCAGACAACGGCTTGCCTTGACGATGCAATTCAATGGCTCGTTTCAACACATCTAAATCCGCTTGAGCAAAATGCAATTGCTGGCTGGCGGCGTCCAATTGAGGGGTCAACTTCAACACTTGAGACAAGTTTTTGAGCGTGCTTTCTTGAATCTGAAAGAGTTGGCACACATAAGGCGTGGCGTAAGGATGGCTTTGTGTGGTGTTCAGGGTCGAAGCATTCATGCGAATTTCCTCAATAACATTTAAAAAATAGACTTGTCATTATTTTACATGAAACGTCTATAATTGGCTAGCCACTTGTCAAGTCCGTATTTTGACGCTTTAATAAATGGTATAGAAAGCTCTACAAAGTCCTGTCCCCTCTCCTTGAGGAGAGGGCTAGGGAGAGGGGGGGATGTCTAAAACCCAGTGTTTACATCTACTCCCCACCCCAACCCTCCCCTTAAAGGGGAGGGGGTAAGAGGCTTCATGTAGAATACAAACCCATAAAGGACGTTAAAATGACAACTCAAACCCAAACATGGCAAGGGCAAACCATGACCCCCCTAAGCTTTAAAGAATCGCTCGGTGATGCCAGCGTCGGAGGCGTTTCTCTCGCCGAACTCGCCAAAAGCTATGGCACCGCCCTCTATGTGGTGGACGGCGAAACCTTACGGCAGGCGTGCCGTGACTATCAAGACACATTGAATCAGCACTACACGGCAGGGCATCAAGTGGTGCTAGCCTGTAAATCGAACTTTAATGTGGGCTTGGCGAAACTCATCGCCAGCGAAGGCTTGGGCTGTGACGTCGTTTCCGCAGGGGAATTGATGACCGCCATTCAAGCAGGCATTTCAGGCGACAAAATCGTCTTTAACGGCAATTTAAAATCTGAAGAAGAAATTGCTTTGGCGATCGATCACAACGTGAGTCGCCTAATTTTAGACAACTTCGATGAAATTGAACGAGTCGCCAAAATCACCAAAGCCAAAGGCGTAAAAGTCAATGTGCTGGCTCGTGTCGCCCCTGGGATTGAGTGCCACACGCATGACTATATTAAGACAGGGCAGAATGATTCCAAGTTTGGCTTCCCCCTCGCTCGAGTCGATGAACTCTTGGATGCCGTGTTGAAGCATCCCGAAGAGCTAGACTTCAAAGGCATTCACGGGCATGTCGGCTCGCAGATTTTTGAACTGCGTGCCTATCAAGATTTGGTCACGATTTTCTTTACGGAAATGGATCGTATTCGTCAAAAGTACGGTATTACCTTGCCTGACTTAGACTTAGGCGGTGGCTGGGGCATTGCCTACACCCATGCGGACACGCCTTTACCGATTCCCACCTTGATTCAAACCGTGGTGGAAGCTGTTAAGGCATCGGCGGAAGCGTTGGATTACCCACTGCCTCGCTTGTTGTTTGAACCAGGGCGAAGCTTGATGGCTCGTGCTGGGGTGACGCTTTACACCGTGGGTGGACGTAAAGAAGTCGAAGGTGCCTTGCCCTATATTTCGGTGGATGGCGGTATGGGCGACAACATCCGTCCAGCCTTGTACCAAGCCGAATATTCGGCGTGTGTGGTGAGTCAATTGGGCAAAGCCGTTGCCACTGAAGCGGTTCGAGTCGTGGGCAAATACTGCGAAAGTGGAGATGTGGTGCTTCGTCACTTTGAAGGACCTCGCATGGGCAATGGGGATCTCTTGCTGATTTTCGGCACGGGGGCTTACAATTACACTATGGCATCGACCTATAACCGTATTGGACGTCCAGCGATGGTGCTAGTTGAAAACGGCAAGCACGGCTTGCTGGTGGAGCGTGAATCGGTACAAGATCTTCTCGCCTTAGACCGTATCCCTAGCTGGTTGTAGAGCTTTTAACAAGAAGTCGTGACTTTCTCGCTTGTTGATGTTTTAATAACAAGGTAAACACCTTAATAATTTTCACTTAGATTTTGTGAGGTTCCAATGATCGAGTTCACTGAAGTCACCAAACGCTACGGCAACCAAGACGCCTTGCGTGACGTTAATTTCACTATAGAATCAGGCGAATTTGTCTTTTTGGTAGGACCTTCGGGGGCAGGGAAGTCCACTATTATGAAGCTGATTTATCGTGAAGAACGTGCCACGGAAGGCATCGTCACCGTCGATGGTATTGATGTTTCAACCCTCAAAGATTCACAAGTGCCTTTACTGAGACGTCGTTTAGGCGTGGTATTTCAAGATTTCAAATTGCTACCTCGTCATACTGCTTTTGACAATGTCGCCTATGTGTTACGAGCCTTGGGAACGCCACCGAATGAGGTGCGTCGTCGGGTGATTGGGGCGTTGAAGGTGGTGGGCTTAATCGACAAGGTAGACGCCGTGCCTGAAGAACTTTCGGGCGGTGAACAACAACGGGTTGGTATCGCAAGAGCCATCGTTAACGGGCCAAACTTGGTCATAGCAGATGAACCGACAGGAAACTTGGATCCTCAAAGTTCAGAAGAGATTATGAACTTGTTGCTTCAAATCAATCAACGAGGCACCACCGTTTTAATCAGCACCCATAATTTAGGATTGGTAGAACAACTACAAAAGCGAGTTATTGCCATTGAAGCCAGTCAAATTGTGGGAGATGGATTCTTGCAAAGCAGTAGCTCTTAAAGGGCTGGGCGTTTTATTCAATAGGAATTGTCAAAATGTTTAGTGTTTCTTCTTTTTTTAACGCCTTTGCCAAAGACTTACGTATTGGTCAGCGTATTATTATTGAAACCTTTGGTGGATTTCGTCGCAGTGGGTGGATGAATCTTATTATTTTGGTGACGATGACCAGTATTTTAAGTATTTTTGGTGCCTTAACCTTATTGACCTTAGATTCTCAACACTTGGTTGACAAATGGGGAAGCCAAGTGGCGATAAGCGTGTACCTAAAAGATTCAGCGAGTTTGGCAGATATGGAACCCGATTTAAGGGCTTTGCCTCATGTGGTGAAGGCGGAATCGATTTCTAAAGAAGAATCGTGGCAAGCGTACTTGCAAGATCAAACCGATGTGCCTGATATTCCCAACCCCCTGCCAGACACCGTTCGCCTTGAAATTGATTCGCCTGCCAATGTGCTAACCATTATCAAGCTGGCCAAAGCATTGCCTGATGTGGAAGAAGTGCGTTACCCTTACGAATTCTTGCAACAAATCCGCCAGTTGGCACAGGGGGTTTCTATTTTTGGTATGCTCTTTACGGTATTTTTAGGGATTTTAACCCTCTTTATTATTTCAAATACCTTAAGCTTATTGATTCAAGCACGCCGTCAAGAAATTGAGATATTACGGATGATGGGTGTTTCTAACTGGTATATTCGTATGCCCTTCTTATTACAAGGTTCCCTGTATGGCTTAGCAGGAGCCTTATTTGCCTATACCCCTGTAGCGAGTTTTCAGTTCTTTGTGCGTAGTGTATTGAGCTTCTTTCAGTGGGACACCAGCGGGCAGAATCTGTATTTTGTAGTAGGACTAATGGTACTGATAGGTACATTGGTTGGAGGAATTGGTGCCACCAATTCGATTAAGAAGTATTTAAACGTTTAAACTAAAGAGTAGCTACCTATACCAGTTATTAGGAATTGGTACGAACTTGTGGAGACTCGATTCGCATGATTGCCCTTGAAACCTTAAATACCAATTTTTTCAATGTCTACTACATGGACACTCAAACCATAGCGGTGACCTTAACCGTCCGTAGCTTAGAAGCCAGCAACGGACAAATGGTAAAAGCCCATATCGTAAAGTTGCTAGAAGTGCATAAGCTTAAAAACGTGATGATCGACATTGCACAAGTCAAAAGTGTCGACAGTTTTGGCTTGGCTTCGGTGATTTCCATTTATAAGTATTGTGCCAAACAAGGTGGAAATATCGCTTTGGTTCAGCCGACTTCCGTCGTCTTGCAATTGTTTGAAGTGACTCGCATTTCAAAAATGATCAACATTTTTGACACCCCTCAAGAAGCGAACGATTTCTTTTCGATTGCACCTTTCAACAAATAACCAACCTTTATGTTAAAATAAACAATCATAACTCACCTAGTTTAAAAGGAACCGCTTATGTCTACGACCCAAACCAACCCTGAAACCCAAGATATTCCTTCAAATATATACAAAGTCAAAGATCCTTTGACGGCAAAAGTCTTGAAGAATGATGTTATTACCAAAGAAGGTTCGCCCAATGAAGTGCGTCACATTCAAATTGACATCGCAGGTTCCGCTTATCGCTATTTAGACGGTCAAAGTTTAGGCGTTTTGCCTGAAGGCACGGATGCCGACGGTAAGGCTCACAAATTGCGTTTATACTCGATCGCATCGCCCCATCGTGGTGATGACGGCGAAGGCAAAACCGTAAGCATTTGCGTCAAGCGTGTATTGTTCACCGCTGAAGACGGCACGCTTGTTAAAGGTGTATGTTCCAATTACCTAGGCGATTTAAAAGTCGGCGATGAATTGCAAGTGACTGGACCTGTCGGCAAGTCTTTCTTATTGCCTAGCACGCCGAATGCCAACTTGATTATGGTGGCTACAGGTACAGGGATTGCTCCGTTTCGTGCGTTTTTACAGACTCGTTATGGTGAACGTGTTCAAGAAACAGGGCAAACGCACTTGTTTTTTGGTGCTCAATACAGTAGCGATTACTTGTATGAAGAAGAGCTCAAGGATTTTCAAGCTCAAAACGAAAGCTTCCATCTTCACACGGCGTTTAGTCGTGAACAGCAAAATGCGGAAGGTCAACGCCTTTATGTACAGCATTTGTTGTTTGAAACTCGTCAAACGATTTTTAACTTATTGCAGGATCCCAACACGTATTTCTTCATCTGCGGATTGCGTGGCATGGAAGACGGTATTTTGAAATCCTTAGAGCAAGCGGGTCAAGAACAGGGTGTGGATTGGAACACTTTGTACGAACAGCTTAAGGCTGAAAAACGCTGGCATATTGAAGTGTACTAAATTTTTTACCGTCATTAAGATTTAATCATTTTATCCCCTCCCTAAAGTTAGGGAGGGGTTTTTTAGATCTAGTCTTTTAAAAAGATCAACAAGTGGTTTTGTCCCCCCTCCTAATTTTAGGAGGGGGTTAGGGGGCGGTTAAACCCACAAACAGCGTCTAGGGTTTAACCTCACCCTCGAACGTCTAACGACGTTCTCTTCCCTCTCCTAAAATTAGGAGAGGGGACAGGAAGATTTCTATAAAACACTATAACACCCTTTTTATGAGAGAATATCCTTATGAAAACACTCACACTCCTGCACCTTTATCCGAATGAAATGAACCTCTATGGGGATCGTGGTAATGTGCTGGCGTTTTATCGACAATTGCTCTTGCGAGATGCCCAGCTCAACGTCATTCACGCCAGCCTAGGAGCATGGCAAACCAGCTATAACGAAGCGGACATTGTGTTTATGGGGGGAGGGCAAGACGCCCAACAAAGCACGGTGGTAGAAGACTTGCATCGCCACAAAGCCGATGCCTTGCGACAGCTCGCTCAAGAAGAAGCGACCTTTCTCACCATTTGCGGAGGCTTTCAGTTCCTCGGGCATTATTACAAGCCCCACAACGGCGAAGAACTCAGAGGCTTAAGCCTCCTCGATATTCACACGATTGCGGGCAAAGAACGCTTTATCGGCAATGTGGTTCTAGAATCGAGCTTGGCAAGGGAAGCTAAAACCCTTGTGGGCTTTGAAAATCATAGCGGCTTAACCACGTTGGGGCAAGGCGTGCAACCCTTGGGTAGAGTCATCATCGGCAAGGGGAATAACGGCATTGATAAGCAAGAAGGGGCGGTGCAGGGAAGCCTTGTGGGGACTTACTTGCATGGATCGTTATTGCCGAAGAATGAATGGTTGACGGTACATTTATTGAATCAAGCGTGGCAACGCAAATATGGCGAACCTTTGCCTGCTTTGACGCAAAATCTCCCACAGGTGGAGGAATCTTTCGCTGAAAAAGCCCACCAAGAAGCCCTATTAGTAGCCAAGAGCAAAGAAAAACGCTAAACTAAATCTAACGAATACTATATAGTGTTTTTAAATAATTAAGCAGACGGTAGGCTATTCTAGGAGCCTAGACTCGCAGATGTGTGAAGTGTACAAAGACGTACATAAGCACATCGAGAATCGTAGCGACAACGAAGAGACACTGTATGGTTGATTATTTAAAACACTATAGCTTGGAGATGCCCATGTCACCCCCCTTTGCAATGCCCTTCTTTTCGCCTAAATCCCCCTCAACAAAAGGGGCATCAACGGTGCTTGCCTTATTGTGTATTGAAGTGCTTTCTTCTGAACTGGTTTTTAGCGAACCCACGGTGGATCGTGAAGCGGTGCATCAGGCATGGCATCAGCAAGTGGTGGAACGTCTCGCTCAATTGGGCGAAAGCCTTGGGGCGACGGTAGAACGCCAGTATCAAAACATCGCCTTTGTCGCCTTCCCTCAAGAAGCCACCCCTGTCGATGCACTGGAATCGGCGATTAAGCTGGTGCTTAATCTGCAAGCCCATCCTTTGCCGATCGCTCAACAATACCCAAGCCTTACCTTACGATTCGGCCTAACGTTGGATGATGTTCAACAACGCAACCCTATGGCGGCGGCAACAGAACGTAGCTTAGCCACGGCAGGGCAATTGGTGGTCTCTCATTTAGTCGTCAATACCATGGGTCAGAAGCGTTACCCCTTTTCGCCCTTAGAAGGCGAAAACCCCGTGGCTCAACAAGGCAATTACTTTGTGCTAAACCTCAATGATGTCTTGGCGTCTT
>JAJTHC010000231.1 GCA_021299615.1 Vampirovibrionales bacterium | reverse complement strand
CCTCATCTCAAGGCTGGGGACACCTATAAGTACTACATGCAGTCTTCCGCCACCTTTTACGAAGTGGAAAAGGCAGATCCCATGGGATTCTATGCCGAAGAACGTCCTTGTACAGGCTCCAAAGTGTGGGATGTCGACGCCTACCAGTGGAACGACAAAGAATGGATGAGCTATCGTGGAGCAAAACCGTCCACCGAAAGCCCTGTTTCGATTTATGAATGCCACCTCGGTTCTTGGATGAAAATCCCCGAAGACGGCAACCGCTGGTTGAGCTATGTAGAACTTGCCGACAAACTCGTTGAGTACGTGCGTTCCATGAATTACACCCATGTGGAATTGATGCCGATTGCGGAACATCCTTACGATTTATCATGGGGCTATCAAACGGTTGGGTATTTTGCCCCCACCAGTCGTTTTGGCAACCCCGATGAATTCAAGTATTTGGTCGACAAATTCCACCAAAACGGCATTGGCGTTTTAGTGGATTGGGTGCCTGCTCACTTCCCGAAAGACTTGCACGGTCTAGATTTCTTTGACGGTACACACCTCTACGAACATAGCGATGCCCGCAAACGTGAGCATAAAGATTGGGGTACCGACATCTTCAATTACGGACGCTGGGAAGTACGTAATTTCTTGATTTCAAATGCCCTCTTTTGGCTCGATAAATACCACATCGATGGCTTGCGTGTCGATGCGGTTGCTTCGATGCTGTATTTGGATTATTCTCGTGAAGAAGGCGAGTGGGAACCCAACATTTACGGCGGTCGTGAAAACCTAGATGCCATCTACTTCTTGCGTGATTTAAATGATGCGGTGCATCATTGCTTCCCCGATGTCTTGATGTTCGCCGAAGAATCCACCAGCTGGGGCGGTGTCACCAAACCCACCAGCGAAGGCGGTTTAGGCTTTGACTATAAGTGGGACATGGGCTGGATGCACGACACCCTTGAATACTTTAGTAAAGACCCCATTCACCGTAAATATCATCAAAACGGCATTACCTTCCGTGGTTTGTACATGTTTAGCGAAAATTTCTGCTTACCCCTAAGCCATGATGAAGTGGTACACGGTAAACAAGCCATTTTGTCCAAAATGCCGGGTGATATGTGGCAACAATTTGCCAACGCTCGTGCGTTGTACGCCTATCAATGGGCTCAACCTGGCAAGAAGCTCTTGTTTATGGGATGCGACATTGGGCAGTGGAACGAGTGGAACTCCCAAGAAAGCATCGATTGGCACTTGACGCAGTGGGAAAGTCATACAGGCATTCAGCATCTCATTCGGGACTTGAACGCCTTGTACCGAAACGAACCCGCCTTGCATCAGCAAGACACCAATGCCGAAGGCTTTTACATGATTGATTGCCAAGACAACGAAAATAGTGTGATGGCGTTTATGCGTCGTGGGCATTTTGAAGCTGATGATGTCGTGGTGGTCTGTAATTTCACGCCGACCACGCAGTACAACTATCGTGTGGGTGTGCCGTATGCAGGTCAATATGTCGAACTACTCAATACCGACAACGACATCTACGGCGGTTCAGGGCAGTTAAACACAGGCGAGACTTGGACGCAAGACGTGGGCTTCCACGGGCATGCCCAAAGCCTCGATTTGACCTTGCCTCCTTTAGGCGTCACATTTTTAAAGCGAGCCTAGAAAGTTTGATTCATGGCGGTTCACAAAGATTTAAAGCTCACGCCTAGCGTTCAAGCTCAACGCAAAGAACGCCTTTCGGCGTGGGTGTCTTCCCCTCAATTGAAGACGGAGCAGAATTGTTCCTACCGCTTGGATGGCGTGCATCCCACGAGCAAAGAAAAGATACTGGTGAAACAGTATCGAAATGGCACGTATACCCTTCAGACGCAAAGCGATGCCTGCTTGGTGGATGCCTTGGGCGTCTTGGGCTTGAAATCGACGGTTGAAGCGTCTGTCGCTCATACGGCGTATTTCCCTTATGGGGCGGATGAAAGTGGTAAAGGCGATTATTTCGGACCTCTCGTCACGGCTTGCGTTCAGGTCAAAGAAAGTCAATTACCCATTTTGAAACGCTTGGGCATCACCGATTCCAAAGCCATGACGGATGCCAAAATTAAAGAGGTCGCTCCTCAACTGGTAGACGCCTTAGGCATCGAGCAAGTCGCCTTTTTGGTCTTGATGCCTGAAGGTTATAACCGTCAATACGACGCCTTAAAAGCTCAAGGCAAGCACTTGAATCACCTGCTTGCGATGATGCACGCCAAAACTGTGGCGGGCTTGATGCAAAAACAAGGGACGCTCATCGATACCCCTTGCTTAATGGTGGATCAATTTACGCAAGGCCCGCATTTGCTGGATGCCTTGAAGGAGCATGCTCCGCAAGTGAAGGTGTCGCAATCCACGAAGGCGGAGTTGTCGCATCCTGCGGTGGCGGCGGCGTCTGTGGTGGCTCGCTACAAGTTTTTACAGAGCATGGCACAATTAAGAGAGCAGTCGGGTTATGACTTACCGTTAGGTGCCAGTGCGAAAGTCGTTTCGATGGGCAAGCAAGTATTCAGAGCCGAAGGCTACGACGGCTTACGAAAAGCCGCCAAGCTCCACTTTAAAACGACGATCGAGGTCACGCAGTAAGAACCGAATTGGCTTAAGCTTTTTAGGGGAATTTATACTAATTCAATCGTTTAAATGGTTTAAACACTGAACTGCAGACTATAAACTCGGCTATACATCTAAAGATGAAGCCCGCTTTCATCCTAAGGTATAAGGTAATGCCCTAGGCGATGTGTCACAATCATTTATATACGGATTGAGACCAATTAAACGATTAAATAGCGTCTGGCGTCTTCGTTGTCGCTACGATTTTCGATGTGCTTATGTACGTTTGTGTACACCTCACACATCTGCGAGTCTAGGCTCCTAGAATCCACCTATACGCTATTCAATCGTTTAAATGGTATGAGACATCAACGGATTGTACTAACACGTTTCCGACCCTTTCACTGCCTGATGATAAGAGAGACAAACACGATGAACTTCAATAAGCACTTCTTTTGCCAGCGTCCTACCCTGTTTTTTGCTTTAGGCTTCTTGAGCTTAATCACTATTTTCAATACCCTTTCGGCTCATGCCATAAGCCACATCAATGGGGTAGATTTGCGAGAAGAACAAGGAAACTTAAACCTTTACGTTCATACCGATTCGCCTTTACGCCATGAAGCCAAAATTCAAGGCAAAGCCCTCGTGTTGGACTTGTATGAAACGGCATTAACATCAAACGCCTTTGCCATTCAATACGAAAAAGCCCCTTCCATTCAAGGCGTGAGCGTCAAACATTTAGACAACGGACATCTGCAACTCATTATTGAAGGTAAGGGCTTAAAGCTCCCGATTGTGGGCTTTCGTGAACTGAACGGCTCTCGTTCAACTCGTCCTTTCAAGCAAGCAACTTTGCTCAAGCGTCCAGCGAATATAACGCCTTCTGTCAATCAAGCGTCAAAGCCTCCAAAAGCCTCCGCTGGCGATGTGTTTCTCGCCATTGAAAGCAGTGAAGCTCAAAAAATACCCACGCAAATTGAAAGCCTCACACCTACAACGCCAAGCAAAAAGCAGAAGCCTCCAACCGCCACCGATGACCTTTCGATTGAACTTAATCCTAACGTTAGTCCCAGTCCTAACCCCAATGTGAACCCTCGTGTATCACCGTTGCTTGAAAGTGATCCAAGCATCGCTAATATGCCGATTGCGATTGAAAGTGATGCCCTTGAAGATGGGAATCTTGAAGAAGACGACAGCCCTGAATCTACAGGTATTCGTCAAACGACCCAAACCCTTTTAGTTCTGTTGGCTCAATGGGCAAAAGCACATGCCAATTTACTGTTAGGTTTTTTATTGATGAGTTCTATTGGCTTATTCTTCTTGAACAAATTTAAAAAGCACGTTTCTTCAGTAGATCAACGTTTGGATTCAGAAAAACGCTTTATACTTGAAGAACATTCCAAATCCTTCACTTCGACGCCTTTCGAAGCCAGCACTCCTTCTTATGCAACATCTTATACCACCCCTCGCTTTACGACACAAGAAAAGCCTGCTTATCAGCATACCATGCAACGTGTTCGTGAAAAAATGAAGCATACAGGCTTTAGTGCAAGTCCCGAAACGGCTCCACAGCAAGACGCCTTCACAGAAGACGGCGTTAACCTAAGAGTCAAAGAAGCGATTGCTCGTAAGCAAGCCCAACGCTACGGCAAGATTGCTCAAGTCCCCGTTCCTCCGATTGCTAAAAATGCCTTAACCCCTGTTGAAAGTCCTACAGGCAATGCCTTCTTACATGCCATGGCTCAACACATGGACACCGACGGCAAGGAAAATATCGCCAAAGCCCTTCAACAAAGTAAACCGCAGTACTAGGGCTTCTAAAGCCCCTAAGGTAAAGTCACTGACCAAACGGATTTTTCAGAGCAGTGTTAGTTCCCATGCTTCCGCAAAAGAAGCATGGGATTTTTTTATGTCGTGTGTAACGAAATATATCAAAAAGACAGTTTCTATTGGAAGTCCTCCTTTATTAGTTAAGTGAAGGGGTAAACGTTTTTTCTTTCATAATGAAGGCTAAAAGCCTCCATGGAAGGCATTTTGTAAACATGATGTCAGGGGATTAATACCGCTTATCTCACACTTATTCAAGCACTGTCATTCAGGACTTGAATGTTTAGGTACCATTCTAAAGACTTTTTAAGTCTTTAATATCAGAAGAAAAAAGAGGAAAAGAATATGCCCATTTCAATCGGGAATCAAAATACGCCCACACTCGGGGCGAGTTCACTGGCGAATGCCTTCAAACAAACTAGTGGAGTAGACGGTTTAGATCCCAATACCTTGACCACTAATTTAAAACCACAGAGCTTTAGCAAGCCTAAACCTAAACCACAAGAAATAATACCCGCAACCGATCCAAACGTCCTTAAAGCGTTGATGCAAGTCATTCTAGGGCTTGTACAACTCATGGGAACTTCCACCGCTCAAGCCCCTCAAACGGCGAAAGGCGTCAACATCGCTCAAAGCCCTTTTGATGAAACAACAGATAAGACGAAAACGCCAGTTGTAGAAGATTCTATTTAAAGCAGTATTCTTGACCCTGCCAAGTTACGTCAAATTCAAGAATTGGCAGGACTAAATCGAGTCAAATAAACGTCACACTTGTCTACTTAAAGGGATGGAACTTGCATTCATCCCTTTTTGTCTTTCAAGCTACTTCTGTCCGACGGGGATTTTGATACCGAGTTCAAGTGCGACACCTTGTCGAGAGCCTGTTCTCATCATGGCTTGCACGTAGGTTTGTACATCGTGCTGCGTGGTTTTTTGAATTCCAAAGCCGTATTCAAAATAGGTACCTAGTGCAGGACTGGTCAAGGAGAAGGCATCTGCTTTAAGCTTGGCGCTATGGTAAGGATTCATGACCATATTGGCTTCAATATACGGTTGCCACCCTTTGATATTTTTGGTCAACCGAAGCCCAGGTGCGATTTGCAAACTGCTGAGTAGTTCAGGTTGAATCCTTACGCCTTGTCCATTGGTGTAGGTGGAACTTTGCAAGAGGGTATAGACGGCTTGCCCGTGTATTTGCAAGACGGTTTGTTTGGGTAGGTGAATGTTATAGCCTGTTTTGACCGAAACACTCCCGTTGACCATTCCATAAGTGGAGCTTCCATAACTGGCGATTCTTTCACGAATGCTGGCGCCTCCTCCTTGAAGCATTGCACTGAGGTAGAAGTTGCCTTTGTAGAGGGATTCCATGACTCCTGCGAATCCACCTGTGATGGTATTGTTGACGTTAACATAGCCTTGATTTGCGCCATTATATCCGGCATAAT
>JAJTHC010000122.1 GCA_021299615.1 Vampirovibrionales bacterium | reverse complement strand
TTTAGAGTTTTCTGTACAGTAGGCTAGACTAGGAGCCTAGATTATTTTGTGAGGGCGTGTAGACAGACCTACATAACAGAACAAAATAATCGTAGCGACAACGTATAGACACTGTACAGAAAATTATCAATTCGGCTATAGGTGGATTCTAGGAGCCTAGACTCGCAGATGGGCGAGGTGTACAGAGACGACCATAAGCACATCGAGAACCCGAGCGACAACGAAGACGCCAGACGCTATTTAATCGTTTAATTGGTATAAAGAAAACTCTAAACTTGGCTATAGTTGCGTGATGTGATTGGCAATTTCCGTCAGCGTCTGATCATCTTCTAAAAGCTGTAGTTCCGTGGCATAGTTCACCAAAACAGGCATAAAATCACGCAATTCATCGCTAATAAAGTGAAACACCTCTTCAGAAGGGACGCTTAAATCCCCTTTTTCACAAGGCATGCCTAACGCAACAGGCAATTCATAACTATGAAAAGCTTGACGTTCCACCCCAACGCTAAACAAGGTTTTCAAGAGTTGTTGTCTGAAATGACTAATGGATTTTAACGACGCTCGACGCTTTTGAGTGCCTTCCCATGCAATGTACGCATGAGGCATCACCACGCTTTGTAAGACATTGTTTAACGCCACTAGCTCGATGCGTTCTGCTGGGTTGGATGAATTATGTTCGACCGTCACTGTGACCCCATGACGCCCCAAGGCTTGTTGGATCTGCCGTTGGGTTTGATTTAAGCCACCTGCAATTTTGAAAACAGGGTTTGCCGTCGGAGCCGTTTTGCCGTCGACGGGTTGAACCGCATCAATGGGAAACACGACTGGCTTTGGGGGAGCATCCACAGGACTAATCACTTGCCCGCGACACACACGCCCAAGCAGTAGTTTTTGCAAGGCTTTACGCTCCGCTTGACTATGCCCAATGTGAGACAAGCGTGCCAAAAAATGCTTTAAAAAGCGTTGATACAAAAAGCCATGCCCCACAATCACGACGCAAGGTACGGCTCGGTGAATGGCGGAATCTTCATTGAGTGAGGTCAGCATATTGTTACGTCGGGCATCAGCGGAAATGAAGCCCATGCTTAGTAATTTTTCCGCATAGACCGCCAAATCTTCAATTAACGCTGTTTCCGCTTCAGGTAACGCCGTATGTGCAAACAAAATTTCAGGGATATTGCCCTTGTAATACGCCGTGCTTAGGTCGTTTAACTCATTAAGTGGACTTACAACTTTCTTAGATTTTTTGGTGGTTTTTTCAGGAACTTCCGTTTCAACAGGCACATTGCTTAAGAATCGAAACGCCTTGCCTAGAATCTGATTTAACAGGGACGCATCTTGAGGCTGTACCACTTTTTTCGACAAGCTCAATTCCACACCACAAGGCAATAACGCAAATGGCACAGACTGTAAGGATCGTGGGAAGACGCAAAGCAATTCGTCTTTCACGCCAATGGCGAGCGGTTCGTAATTAGCAGGGGTGCTAATCGGGATGCCAAATTCATCGGTATGGGCATATGCTCCTAAACGACGTCGCTTAAGTGATTCTTGAGAAGCAGAGCTTTCTGTAGACGTGGCTTCATTCGGCGTGAGTGGGGAAGGCATTTGTGGTATGACCTTTTAGGATTGATAAATGGGTGTAAAGCAGGGTAAAATTAAGAATTAAAGCTTTTTTTGGCTCGATCCATGTCTCGGTTCACCTGTTGAATGCGTGAAGAATCTCGTTTGTCATGGAGCTTTTTCCCACGACAGACACCGAGTTCCACCTTCACCCAACAGCGACTAAAGTAAAGCTTCAATGGTATTAATGTTAGTCCTTTTTCTTGAATTTTTTCGGAAAGTTTAGCAATTTCCCTTTTTTGGAGGAGTAATTTGCGAACACGAGTGGGGGCATGATTATAATGCGTCCCCGATTCGTAAGGCGAGATATTCAAACTGTATAAGAAGACTTCGCCTTTTTCAATGCGGGCGTGGGCATCTACCATGCTAACCTTGCCTGCTCGCAGGGACTTGATTTCAGTACCTGTCAACACAATACCAGCCGTGTGTGTTTCAAGTACATGGTATTCGTGATAGGCTTTTCGGTTTGACACAATGGTTTTGGACATGGTACACCATTTTAATTAGGGGGATATTTCGTCATTCTGAACGAATGTGAAGAATCTCCCAAGCTTGTAGAGAGGAGATGTTTCGCAATGCTCAACATGACACAAGCGATTTTTGTCGACTTTCAACGATCTTTCTATAGTATAATATAGAAAAGTTGGATCCCCTAATAGTTCACTAAAATTCATAGAAAAGATGCCCAATGTCCTTGCACACCCTTTCGTCAAAAAATGCACCTATGGTGGCAAAACTTTTAGAAGCTCAGGGTTTTCAAGCCACTCAGTGGATGTCGCCTCTTTCCCCTAAGCTATGGCTGTACACGCTTTTGGCGACACTTTCAGGCGGACAAATGCCTTTCCCGCATATTCAGGCATGGCAAAAAGAAAACACCGTTTTAGGGGTTTCCATCATGCAAAGCGACCCGTTTATGACCTTTCGTCGATATTTGACAGGTTTTGACGTTGAGGCTTCCCTTGAAAACGCTTCCGCTATTGAAAGTGATTTTTTAGAAGCCTTATTTCAGTTCAATCAAACAAGAGGGGTTCGCTATATTCTGGTAGAATTAAGTCCTTTAGACACGATTCGATTAAATCTGCTAAAACATCAAGGGTTTCAAGTCGCTTTGCAAGATGCTTTTTACGATGTGCCTTCTTCCTTAATAGAGACACCCCCTCGTTCAGAAGGGGAAACCGCCTTGAGGCAAGCGGGCTATAAACGTGTGATGCCTGCTCACTATAAAGCCGTGTGTGACCATTATAACCAGCAATTGCCTTTATTATGGAAGCAGGCGTTGGGTAAGTTGCCTCAGCATTTTAAAGCCAAACCCAACACGGAACGCTGGTATTTACCCTTAGACGCCGAACAAGATGCTTCAGCGTGTAAGGTGTTGGTTGACATAAAAGCACCTGTTGATCCGTCTTCTCATGTGTGGAACTTATGGATTTTAGCTCCTTTGCATCAAGTGGTGGATGCCAAGGGGATTGTGACGTTGTTTGCTTCTTATATTCGCACGCATGACGCTTTAGCGGTAATACGACTGCAAGTGAATCAATCACAAACGGCGTTAAAAGAAGGGGTGGAAGCCTTTTTGCAGGAAGCGGTTGAAGAGCAAAGCATTTGTTTGATTAAGGAATTAAAGGCACGCCCTCGTTCAGGTATAAAAGTTCATGTACCAAGCCCTCATCTTGGCTTGGATGCTACATCACCTGCCTTTGGCATGAAAACACGTTAGCCTGTCTTTTTCGAGCGATGTCCAAAATGGCTTAATTCCCGACACACGAAATCCTATTTTTGACACACGAAACCCCTGATTCTGACACACGAAACCC
>JAJTHC010000123.1 GCA_021299615.1 Vampirovibrionales bacterium | reverse complement strand
TTTAGAGTTTTCTGTACAGTAGGCTAGACTAGGAGCCTAGATTATTTTGTGAGGGCGTGTAGACAGACCTACATAACAGAACAAAATAATCGTAGCGACAACGTATAGACACTGTACAGAAAATTATCAATTCGGCTATAGTATGAAAGCATCATGCAGGCGTTGGGCATTCCCCCTAGCCCGAAGGTGGGTGAAATCCTCGCACAGCTCAAAGACGCCCAAGCCTTGGGACGCATCCACAATGAAGCAGAGGCACTAGATTTTATTCACCATTTGCAATAGAGTCGGCACCAGCAAAGCCCCCGCCTGCGATTTAGTCACCACCGTGTAAGGATGCGACGGCACATCATCCGCCCCACTCACGATAATCACTCGTTCGGCTGGCAAACCTTGAGCCACCCAAGCATTCACCAACGCCAAGCCGTCATCCCCATTGGCGAGCTGCCAATCCATTAACACGACATCCGCCCACTGGGGAGCCGTTTGCTTGGCACTAAGGGTCAACCAATCTTGCGTTTTTTCGGCACAATCGGCAAGCTGAATATGAACATTGGCGAACGCCATGCCAATCAAAAGCGAAAAGGCGTCTTGCCATTTGCGTTCATCTTCCACGATCCAAACGGTGGGCGTGGCGGAAGGGCTTGTTTTTGAACGGCGTGTATGGCGGCTACTGCGAAGGCTTGTGTTGAGAAGGGACATCATCATGTTTAATCCTTGTGCTAGCTTTAAGCTGACCTTGAGGTGTACGTTAAGTAAACGATAACAAAACGATGCTCTCAACACATCCCCTATATGGTGTAAAATCACCGCACGAGGCTTTCAAGCGTCTAAACTTCTGCCAAAACAGGCGTAACTTGAATAGTTTTACGATGCTGACGCTGATACTTCCGCAACCAAGACACCACAACACGAGCCACCTTATTCGGATTGTGACGCAAGGTCTTATTCCCCGCTGTAAACTCTGCCACAATCGGACGCAACAACACTTCCGTACCACGGATCCGTAAACGCTCTGCATCTAAGGCAACAGGCGGTGATTCATAACGTTCATAACGTGCCACCAAATTTTCAGGTAATGCGGAAGATGCCACCACCATATCAAACTGAAAGAGATGATCCGCATGGGCTTCAATGGCTTCCACATGCTGGCTTAGGCTCATCTCATCGGTTTCACCGGGTTGGGTGACGATATTCGCCACGTAGATTTTAGGAGCATGGGTATTGGCTTGCATGGCTTCACGAATTTCTCGTAGCAACAGGTTGGGAATCACACTTGTAAACAAGCTCCCTGGCCCTAGGATGATGACATCCGCCTGTAAAATGGCTTCAATCGCCTCATCCGTAGGTTTAGCATTGTATGGTTCACATAACAATCGCTTGATTTTCCCCTTCGCTTCAGGGATTTGAGATTCCCCACGAATCAAGGAACCGTCTTCCATTTCTGCGACAAGGGTAATCGGCTCAAGCGTGGAAGGCAAGACCCTGCCTCGAATGTTTAAGACGTTTGAAGAGGTGCGAATCGCTGAAAGCATATCGCCAGTCACGGCAGACATCGCCGTTAAAAAGAGGTTGCCAAAGCTATGCCCCCCTAAGCCTCCACCGCTTTTAAAACGGTACTGGAATAAAGAAGTCATCAATTCTTCTTCACTGGCTAAAGCCGCAATACAATTGCGAATATCACCAGGGGGAATGATGCCGTGATCTTCTCGCAGAATGCCACTACTTCCGCCATCATCGCCGACGGTGACAATCGCCGTAATGTTATTGGTATAATTTTTGAGTCCTCGCAATAAGGTGGAAAGCCCTGTGCCTCCGCCAATAGCGACGATTTTGGGTCCTCTGGCGAGCTTATGATTTTTGTACAGATCATCCATAAACTTACTGACCCAGCCGTTTTCACCCATCACAGTGTTCATGGTTTTGCGTGTACGCAGGTAGCCAAACACCAAAAAGCCGATCCCTAACGCCAACAAAATAGAGCCTGTCACATGGGAAGGGGCAAGAGTCGCCAGCCATTTAATCATATTTAAAATAAACGTCACAGGTTGCAGGTTAAACAAAATGGCAACGCCCAGCACAAGCGAAGAGAAACCCACCGCAAACATTAAGAGCCAACGCTTTATTTCATAACCCGGAAGCATCCACGTCAAAGTCTTTAGAAAAGAATGGGATTTTGCCACAGTGGTAAACCTTCTATAATGTACTGTAAAATAGTCTTACACTCTCATTAAAACAGAAATAAGAAAAAATGTGTTAACATTCACCAAGGTAAACGTGCCATCCTGCGTAAAGGGTCTAATAATCTTCGTAAGGACAATGAGGCACTACATCTTGACGGTTGTCATATTCTAATAACCAGCCACTTTCGCCTGCACTGGCGACATTTAAAGGAATAGCTTGCCCTAGCTCATTAGCAAGTGATTCTGCTAAAGTCGAAGCACTTGGCATGGTAGGGCTAATGTGGAGGGTCTTAAATTGGCAGGCCATGCGTGTGCCATTTTGTGCGACCAATTCGTTAGATTCCAACAATAAACGCCCTTGTTCTAAAGAAGCGGAAGGACTTAACCATTCATGGTGCTGTTTAGGGGCTTCTAAACCACTGGCTAAATAACGTTTCCCTAAAATGATTTCAGGTGCGACAATCACATTATGTGATTTTTCCAAGTCGTCCAAATAAGTACCGTAAGAACCGATTAAAGGCAACCAAATATCAAACTTGGCGACGGCATTGGCAACGGCAGTCGCCACTTCCGCATCTTTTGCCATAGCTTGGTACAAGGCTCCATGGGGGCGTACATGTTCGACTTTAAGAGCTTCAGGCTTTAATACGGCGGACAACGCCCCCAATTGCACCAAAATCCATTGTTCCAGCTGTTCATGACTTAAGGGCAATTGTTCATAACCCATAGAAACAGGGTCGGGGTAAGCAATATGGGCCCCCAAAGCACAACCAAACGCCTTGGCTTTTACGGCTTGTTCAAGCACTTTGTCTGGTACACCGTCATGCACAAAACAAGGTAAGTTAACGCTAGAAACGGAAGAAAGAAGGGATTCAGCTTCTTCGCTTTCCCAAAACGCCAAGTCACGCGTTTGGGCAATATCGGTGTTCAGATCGACAAAGCGTTTGAGTTGCGTATTTTTTTTGAGGAGCTTGCCTCGTTTTTCAAGTTCAGCTTGTGAAACACTAAAACTTTTAGTTACCATGACCCTCTGTTCCTTCAAAAATAGTTGATGTGTTTTCTTACTATATCACAAATCATCCTAAACTGGAACAAGACCCACTTTTATGTTTAAATACTGATACCAATTAAACGATTAAATAGCGTCTGGCGTCTTCGTTGTCGCTACGATTCTCGATGTGCTTATGTACGTTTGTGTACACCTCGCCCATCTACGAGTCTAGGCTCCTAGAATCCACCTATACGCTATTCAATCGTTTAAATGGTATGAAAACACGTTTCAACAGGATCTTTTTTAAAGGACATAGTCTATGATTAACGTTGAGACCCTTGCCAAGCTCGCCCCCCCGCTTTTGGATGAAGCCAATAACCCTTGGCTTTTGGCACTCACGCAAATGGGGCAAGGCGTTATGCTTTGTGATGCGTCCCTTGAAATTCTATGGCTAAATGATATTCTGAAACAAAAAATGGGGTTAGGTCAACTAAGCTTAGTGGGTAAATCGTTGTCTTGCTTTTCAGAAACCCCCCTACAAGGTGCCGAACAACTGATGGATGCAGGCAAGCAAGCGATAGACACAGGCGATATTCAAACATTAAGTCTTTCTTTTAAGCCCCTTTCGCAGTTACGTTCTTACTTTGAAATCAAAGTTGTGAAATGTAATACCGCAGCCAAAAACACCCCCAATGTGCTAGCTTTCGTGTTTGAAGATAAAACAAAAGTGGTGTTGAATGAAAAAATGCGTAAGGATTTTGTCGCCAATGTGAGCCATGAACTTCGCACGCCTCTTTCTGTACTGAAAGGCTATGCGGAAACCCTGCTTTCTGGAGCCATACATGACACGGAACTCGCCATAGACTTCATTAAAATCATGGAACAACACGCCAATCGATTAACCACTATGGTGGAAGAACTCCTCGATTTGTCTCGCTTTGAGGCGGACAACTTCACCTTGCCGATGGAAGCCGTGGTGTTAGATCACGCCATTGAACGAGTGGTGGCATTAAGCCAGGCTCGGGCAGCGAGTAAAGGCATTCAAATCCACATTGATGGATCTCTTGAACATCTTCCGAAGGTGTTGGCTCATATTTCAAGTATGGAACAAGTGTTTGCCAACTTGATTGAAAATGCCATTAAGTATAGTCCTAATCAAAGTAATGTGACGCTTTCGGTTGAAGATACAGGGGAATGGCTGGTATTTTGTTTGAAAGATGAAGGCATTGGGATTGAAGCCAAGTTTATTCCTCGTTTGTTTGAACGCTTTTACCGAGTGGACAAAACCCGTTCTAAGCATTTGTCAGGGACTGGCTTGGGGCTTTCAATTGTCAAGCATATTATGCAAGCCCATGAAGGCGATATTTGGGTGGAAAGTGAAGCAGGCAAGGGTAGTCGTTTTTACTTTAAACTGAAACGTATTCAAGCTTAATTTTTTTCGTCAACACCACAAAACCATCTAAAAACGTTCTATATTCACCCACCTTCGCTGGCGGAGGCGTGGGCTGAAAGAGGGCGGCTCCTGCTTGGCGTGGCCTAAACTGCTTAGACGAATCCACCACTTTAAACGACTTTTTTTCTTCACTCAACAGGCGTAAATCCAACCTCAAGCGTGGAAAACGTGACGTGAAGGCATCTACTGTGTCTAAAGGATCCAAGATCTCCACCAAATAATGCCCTACGGCGTCAGGGGATTCATACACTGCGGTGACCAACACGTAATGCCCACCCTTTCGCAAAAAGCGTTTCTGCTCGACGTCTTCCACATACCAACCCAAATGTGCGATGACAATGCCCCCTTCGTTCAGGGCATTAAGGACATCCGCATTTAGACTTGCCCACTGGGCATTGTGCTTGCGGTTATGATAATAATGAGCAGGTACTCGGTGGATGCCTTGGTACCACACATCATTCCATATTGGGGCGTTGATGGCGTGAGAGGCGTGAGGAACTTTGGCATTGAAGTGATTTAAATCATTTAAAATTTGAAGCACTGTCGTCCCTGAGCGAGGGCAGGTACCGAGTTCTTTGGCGAAGCTTTCCACAGCATCCGTGGGGGAATGGGGGGTAGAGTCGTCAACATAGGGCGAAAATGCCATCGCTAAAACAGTTGGGGCACAATAAACGGTGGGGTGTTTGGTGTCATGCTGGCTCATAAAGCGGTAGACGTTGGGAGATTGTGCTAAGGTTTTAAGCGATTGATTAAACGTAGCTTGGGAAACAGTGGGTTTAGGCATAACAGGTTCAGTCCCTTTGGCAATCGTGTCATTCGGCAGAATCCCCTCAACAAAAAGAAAGGAAATGATCAAAAAAGAGAGAGAGCATAACTTAATAGAGTTCAATCGGGGTTTCAAGGGAAACATTTTTTCATCCTTTCTTGTTTGCCAGTATAGCACACAATGCAAGATCCCCCTATTCTTTATGCCATCTAAACGATTAGAGCCAAGTTTAGAGTTTTCTGTACTTAGGCTATTCTAGGAGCCTAGACTCGCAGATGTGTGAGGGGGACGGCACCGACCCAAAGCAGGGCGATGAGGGGGATTTGGGCGTGGGTGGGGGAGGCGAAGATGAAAACGCCGTGCAGAAGCAAGGCGAGTATCGACA
>JAJTHC010000202.1 GCA_021299615.1 Vampirovibrionales bacterium | reverse complement strand
TTTGAAAGAACAGACGCCCCCTGATGCAAGAAGTCCGCATTAAAGACTTTGCCCAAACGCCCCATCACAGGATGCAAGAACTTTTCTAACCCTTTAGCATCTTTAGCTAGGGGTTCAAGTTCTCCTAAAGCACCAAAGCCAATGTTTGGAATGGCGGTTAGTCCTGATTTGAGGTTTTTGTAGATGATTTCTTTAATAAACATGGCAGGGACAAGGAAGCTTGCCAAACCTTGCCAAATACCCTGCCCCACAAACGACTGAATCCCCCGAGCCGTGGAAAATTTGTCGTCGCCTGTTTGTTCCTTGCTTTTACGATAACTTTCAACGCCTCTATAGCCAGCATCGGCAAAGCAATAGGCTTTTACAAGATTGTAACTGGCATCTTCAGCCCATTGAAACTTCTTTAAAGCTTCTGGACTCATAAAGCCCGATTTAACATAGGGGGCAAAAGCGGTGCCTTCATGGACGGCGTTACTGGCGGTTTTTGCTGATGCTTTAAACGCTTCTGCTGTTTTTGGATTCTGCAACTTATTCAAACCAAACAAACTGGTCATTGCCGCCGCAGGTCCTGCTACAGATTCAAAGGTTTCATTAGCGTAACCCAACAAACGCAACGCTAAAATCGTCGTAAGGGGATTCGTTTCATTGAGTTCTTCTTGCAAGTCTAAATTGTCTGTAATGGTGCGTTCTTTATTTTTCTTTTGATGCTTTTTATGCGTTTCTTCCGAACGAGACGCTTCTAAATCAAAGACGTCTTCACTCGGTTGCGGAGGAAGTGCAAAGATAGAAGATTGATCCGAATTACGGTCGTCTTGCGTTTGATTATTCGATGTGTCACTGGGTTGCAGGTTTTGCGGATTGTTTTGAAGTTCTGCGTCTAACGCATGATGCACCACCCTTGGCACTTCGCCTTCGTTCAATTTTTCGGTGACAAAACGAGGGGTCTCTCGATCCATTGTATCGATGCTTTTAATATAATCCACCATTTAAAATAATTTCCTTCACACGCAATACCTTAACGTATTGGCTTAAAAACACGAAGAAAGCCTTTTTGTGCTAGGTTTCGCTTATAATACAGAAAAAACGATTTAAAATGGGAAAATCAATGCCTCTATTCGCTGATGTCGTACTACTCAAAGAAAGCAAAGCCCTTGGCGAAAGACGCTTCACCTACGCCGTGCCTCCGCAGTGGACGCCACAGGTAGGGCAGTTGGTGAGGGTTCCCTTCGCACATCAAGGGATGCTCCCCGCTCTCGTCATGCACCTGCATGATGACGCCCCACAAGGATTCGTCGCCAAGCCTTTGACGGCCTTGATTTCGCCTTCCGCTTTTTTTACCGCCATGCAAGTTGCGATGCTTACCCATATCGCCGAAGACACCATGACCCCCTTTGCCCAAGTGGTTTTAGCCGCTTTACCGTCGTCTTTTTTGACCTTGCAAACGGCTCAATTCGCCCCGCCGCAAACGTTGCTCCTTCGATTGCTGGAAGAGCCAGACTCCTTGCCGAAGCTGACGGCTCGCCAAAAGGAGGTGTATCACGGGTTGTTGAACTTGCGAAACGAAACAGGCGAAGTCGAATGGGCGTGCCGCATTCTGCAAGCCCAACTGGGATGCACCAAAAGCGTCCTAGAAAAGCTGGTACAAGCGGGCTTGGCGGAATGGCAAAGCGTGGTGGCGTATCGCACGCCGTTGAAGATTTTCGAACGCAAGCGTTTGCAGGCGCCTCCGCTCAATGCCAGTCAAAACGCTGTGTTTCAACAAATGCAAGCAACCCTTGAAACGCCGTATCATCCGCACACGCACCGCATGGTTTTGCATGGGGTCACGGGTTCAGGCAAGACGGAAGTCTATATGGCAATGGCGGAAAAACTGCTCGCTGAAGGCAAAAGCGTGCTGATTTTGGTGCCTGAAATCGCCTTGACAGGGGCGTTGGCGGAACGCTTTTTGCATCGCTTTGGGCTGGACACCTTGGCGATGTGGCATAGTCAACTTTCGATGGGTGAAAAGCTCGACACATGGCAACGCATCGCCGACGGGGAACTACGCTTGGTTATCGGGGCAAGATCCGCCATATTCACGCCGATGAAGGACTTGGGCTTGATTATTTTAGACGAGTTTCACGACGGGAGCTTTAAGCAGGAAACCCCTGCCCCTCGCTACCATGTGCGAAAAGTGGCGAATTGGTTGAGCGAAAGCTATCAGATTCCGTTGCTTTTAGGCAGTGCAACGCCTGAAGTGGGCGTGTATCATCAAGCGGTGGAAACGAAGACGCATCAGCTTTTAGAGCTTCACGACCGTCACGGCGGTGCGACGCTTCCCAAGGTGCATTTGGTGGATATGAAGCTCGAACGCAGTCACGGGCATTTGCACGCCATTAGCCGACCCCTTCAAAAAGCCTTGAAAGACACGCTAGAACGAGGCGAGCAGGCGATTATTCTTCTTAACCGACGGGGATTTCATACCTTTGTGGACTGCCATTCGTGTGGGCATGTCTTTGAATGCCCCGATTGTTCGGTGTCGATGACCTATCACAAGGAAGCGAAAATCGTCAAGTGTCACCATTGCGGATTCACGGCGGAGCGTCCGCAATACTGCCCGAAATGCGGAAGTCTGCACCTTCAATTTGTGGGCAGTGGTACGCAAAAAATCGAAGCGGAACTCTCTGAACTATTGGGGAACATCCCCATTCTGCGTTTAGATGGCGACATCATGCAAAAAAAAGGCGCCTTTAAAGAGGTGTTAGACGCCTTTAAAAACAAGGAAAGCCCTGTATTAGTCGGTACGCAAATGGTTGCTAAAGGCTTGGATGTGGAGAATGTGACGCTCGTGGGCGTTATGGGGGCGGATGCCTCCTTTTACATGCCTGATTTCATGGCTCACGAGCGAGGCTTTCAACTACTCACGCAAGTGGCGGGTCGAGCAGGGCGTGGCACAAAGGCAGGGCAAGTGTACTTGCAAAGCTGGCAGGTGGAACATCCTGTGTTGGCGTTGGCGATGCGTCAAGATTTGCAAGGCTTTTACCGCATGGAAATAGACGAGCGTCGTGCGAATCAGTATCCGCCGTTTACGCAGTTGATTCGCCTTTTGGTGAGTGGGCAAGAACTGGAGCGGGTGCGTTTTTTCGCCAAAGGACTCAAGCAAGCTTTGTTGCATCGCTTGGAAATGCACGGCTTTCAAGGAGGCTTGGCGTTTCAACTGCTCGGACCAGCCCCGTGTTTGATTGAGCGTTTGCAGGGGAAGTTTCGCTACCATGTGTTGATTAAAAACCATGCAGGCAAGGGTATTCACACGATTTTGGCGGATTTTTTGAAAGACTTGCCCGTGCCTGAAGGCTTGCACTGCTTGGTGGATGTGGATGTGCAACAGCTTCTGTAGATCTGTTTTTTGTAGCTATAGTATCCGATATATAGCCGAATTGATAATTTCCTGTACAGTGTCTATACGTTGTCGCTACGATTATTTTGTTCTGTTATGTAGGTCTGTCTACACGCCCTCACAAAATAATCTAGGCTCCTAGTCTAGCCTACTGTACAGAAAACTCTAAA
>JAJTHC010000215.1 GCA_021299615.1 Vampirovibrionales bacterium | reverse complement strand
CGTTGTCGCTCGGGTTCTCGATGTGCTTATGTACGTTTGTGTGCACCTCGCCCATCTGCGAGTCTAGGCTCCTAGAATCCACCTATACGCTATTCAATCGTTTAAATGGTATCAGTACAGAAAACTCTAAACTTGGCTATATGTAGGTCTGTCTACACGCCCTCACAAAATAATCTAGGCTCCTAGTCTAGCCTACTGTACAGAAAACTCTAAATTCAGCTATACAAAAAAGGGATGCTCGTAAAAGCATCCCTTTTTAAGACTATTCAACGTCTAAGGCTTAGCTGCCTTGAGCCGCCGTCCAACCGATTTCACCGTCAAAGGTGCAAAGGTTTTCAGTTTTGATGAAGTCCAAACCTTGAGCATCCACGTTAGCAAGCAACGTCACGATGTCTTTGTGAGAAATCGACTGACCTTCCTTGTTTTCATAACGACAACGCCAGTGATCCGTATGGAAGGTTTCGGCGAAACCGTTTGGCCATACTTTTTGTCCACGGTTTGAAATCAATTTCAAAGGCAAGTTGGGCAATTGAGCCGCTTGCAATTTAACCGCCAATGCTTCAACATCCGTAGGGGTTTTCACATGAAGGAACACATCCACACCGACGGTTTGCTTGTTGGCAGGAACCGTAGGCGTATAGGTTTTCTTCGGCTCGCCAGCTTCAACCACGTTGGCTTGATAGCTAACCGCTTTCAAAGTGGAAGGCTTCTGACCAATACGATCGATAACGGCTTGAGCGAACTCTTGCGTACCGACTTTTTGCTTAGAAACACCTTCTTTGTAGATGTCATACGTGTGAATACCATCTTCCATGGTTTTCAACCAGGCGTTGTGGAACAAAGTAGCGACATCAGGCTGGTTGATGTGTACGAGCATCTGCACCGCACCCAACATCAAGCCCGAAGGGTTAGCCACGTTTTGACCCGCACGACGAGGTGCTGAACCGTGGATGGCTTCAAACATCGCACAATGTTCACCAATGTTAGCGGAACCCGCAATACCAACAGATCCAGCGATTTGAGCCGCAACATCCGACAAAATATCGCCGTACAAGTTAGCCATAACAATGACGTCGAAGGCTTCAGGGGTATCAGCCATTTTCGCTGCACCAATATCGATGATCCAGAACTCGTTTTCAAGTTCAGGGTATTCAGCCGCTACTTCGTCGAAGACTTTGTGGAAGAGACCATCGGTCAACTTCATGATGTTGTCTTTCGCAAAGCAAGTGACTTTTTTGCGGTTATGCAAACGAGCATATTCAAACGCATAGCGAACGATTTTTTCGGTTCCAGGGCGAGAAATCAATTTCAAGCACTGATACACTTCATCCGTTTGACGGTGCTCAATACCCGCATAAAGATCTTCTTCGTTTTCACGAATAATGACCAAATCCATGGTAGGGTGCTTGGTGGCGACAAATGGGGAGTAACTTACACAAGGACGCACATTGGCGTACAAGCCCAAGGTTTTACGAGTCGTAACGTTCAAGCTTTTTACACCACCGCCTTGAGGCGTGGTAATAGGGGCTTTTAAGAATACTTTCGTGCGACGAAGACTTTCCCATGAGGATTCTTCAATGCCTGAAAGGTGTCCACGTCCGTAGACTTTTTCGCCGATTTCGATTTCTTCAATAGCGATTCTTGCGCCTGCGGCTTTCAAGACTTTCAAGGTGGCTTCCATAATTTCGGGGCCGATGCCGTCTCCACGAGCAACTGTAATAGGGACGTTCACTTGTTGTGAGCCATCCGCACTCAATTGGCAAGCAGGACTTTCAGTTGTGGCGTTCATCATTTGCCTAAATCTCCTAAACTAGCTACATATTTTAGACGATACAAGCCCCCACAATAAGGACTCAGAGCGTCTATACCCAGTTTAGCACGACTTTACAGTGAAACAAGCAATTCTTGCGAACATCCTTTATAAAATGCAGAAAAACCAAATCGAGTGAGACGTGCATCCCACCCGATGGTTGTTTTAGGGTTTTCTTGGCAAAAAAACGGTCTAGTTAAATCCAAAAAGACGTTTAATGCCAGCAAAAAAACCTTTCTTTGGCGGAGCCACAGGTGATGTATTCCATTGCTGAATATCGTTTTCCATGCCTTCTCTTAGGCTTTTATTGGACTCAATTAATGTATCCATTTGATTAGAAATGTTAGCTCTTTGGAGTTTAGAGTTTTCTAAAACATCGTTGGCTTGATTTGAAAGTTCACCATAATGTATCATGTTATTATAGGACTTTAATCCTGAAGACTCTCCTCTAAGCAACATCTTCATTTCAGCATCCGTCTGCTTCACAGGAGCAGTCAAGTACTTCTGTGTAGAAGCAAGGGCTTTGTCGTGGTCGTTATAGCTTAACATCCCATACCAATCACCAACACCTAGTCCCCTCTCCGTAAAGTTGCCTGACTTCTGAAGTTCATTTGATTTATGAGGAGCCAATGGTATATATCCATTGGAAAACATAGCTTCATTATCATAAAGATCAGCATTCTGCTTACCCAATTCGTGAAATTTATCCCAACGCTGTTTGAGCAGCCCATAATTAGGATGCTCTTCTAATTTTGTAATCTTGGGTGTAATCTCTTCTGCTATTTTTGTAGCATTAGCCCCCCCCCCCCCTTTCTAAATACATTGACAACATTTCCTAAACCTAAAAAAGACATCATAATTTCTTAACTCCACATTTTTTGAATGAATCCACATGATTCATTTCTTACCAGCATTAAGTTCCAAGCAAGATTATTTGTTGCGAGGCAAGAAGGAAAATGTTACAAATGTTTACACCCCATGTTATAGCCAAGTTTGGAGTCTTCGGTACAGTAGGCTAGACAAGGAGCCTAGATTATTTTGTGAGTGCGTGTAGACAGACCTATCATAAAGAACAAAATAATCGTAGCGACAACGAAGAGACAAGTACAGGAAATTGTATATTGGCTATAAGCCTACAAATGGGCTTCAATCATGCTGACGATCTCGCCCTTAGGCTTCACACCAACGGTTTGTGCCACTGGCTGACCGTCCTTAAACACGACCATAAAGGGAATACTGGAAACTCCGTATTTTTGAGCCAACGCCAAGTTTTCGTCTGTGTTGACTTTAACGATCGAAGCACGACCTTCTAAATCACCCGCCGCTTCTTCTAAAATCGGTGCCAAGTTACGGCAAGGTCCACACCAAGGAGCCCAAAAATCAACCAGCGTAACGCCTTCGTTAATCGTACTTTGAAAATCAGCTTCGTTCAGTTCTTTTAATGCCATGAGAAATTCTCCAAATAAATAAGGTTAACCAATGAATACAAAAACTATGATACCATAAATTTCGAGATATAATAAAATTGTTACCTTTATTTAACGAATGGAATGCCTGCGTGTTTTTTGCAAATCGTTTGGAAGCTTATATCGGCAAACAGCTCTGGAAAATGCTGGGGTTGACGATTACTTTGGTGACCCTGATTGTGTTTTTTAGTGACACGCTCTTTGATTTTTTGAAAGAAATGCAAGACTTGGGCTTGCCCTTGAGCTTGGCGTTTCAATTCCTTATTCTTCAAGTGCCACTCGCCTTTGCGTTTGCTTTTCCGCCGAGTGTGTTTTTCACCGTCTTGCTGGTTTATAGCCATTTGAATCAACAGTTTGAACTCATTGCCTTACGCATGAATGGCGTGAGTTTGTGGCGTATTTTTCGACCTGCCTTCATCGTGGGCTTGGTGATGGCATGCTTGACGTTTGCTTCGAGCGAATGGCTGATCCCCACGGCTCAACGCATGGCGGATGATCTTCGTGAAGAGGTGCTTACTTCGTCTCAACTCAAGCTCACGAAAGACGGCATTGTGCTTCCCTTATTTAAAGAAGGGCGTTGGGTCAAACTCATTCGAGCCGAAAAAGCCAGCCTCAATCACCTTGAAGGCTTTACCTTCGTGCAACGCAGTAAAAGCGGCAACATTGAAGTCATTCAAGCCGATTCGGCAGATTACCGTTCCCCTCAATGGCAGTTGAATGGCGTACGAATTTTTAGTGCTTTGGCGGGCGAAAATCGTTATATCGTTAATAGCCTAAATCAGGTGCAGAAGTCGCATTTGCTCAATGTGGATGAAGACATTCTTTCGCAAGCCAAAACAGGCTTTCACCATTCAAAGGTCGGCTTTTTTGAGCTGGCTCGGCACATTCAAAGCGAGCGTGAAGTAGGGCATAAAGTCCCACAAAAATGGGTCACCATGCTGTGGGAACGTTTGGCTCAACCGTTGAATTGTTTGGCATTGATGTTTATGGCGTTTCCGTTGGCGTTGGCACCGCCACGTCAAAGTAGTGCCAAAGGCTTTTTGTATGCCATTATCGCTTTGTTTACCCTTTATATCGGACGCAACATCAGCATAAGCCTCGGGCAAGGGGGCTTGCTTACCTTTGGAGGCTTGATCCCTTACGATCTTTCGGTTGCCTTGGCGTGTGTGTTGCCGTCTTTGTTGATGCTGGGTGTCGGGGCGTGGATGATTCGTCGTAAATCGTATTTTGTTTAGCTTGTGTTTCTCGTTTTTTTTCAGTTATGGTGGGTCTGTCTTCTACAATAGAAATGAACCCCTTCAATGTTAAACATCTCTCATAAAATGATGCCTTTAGTAAAAGCGTGTCCTACTTTACCAGCTTCGCCCCAACGTCAGGGGTGGAGAGGGAAAGAAGGGCATGATGTTATGAATAAAGCCCTTGTGCTGATTATACCCGATGTTAATTTACAGCTATTTATGAAGCAAGAGATGCCACATTTTAAAATAGGCACTCGCTTTGCAGACGGTAAAAAAGTCGCATCTGAAATCGTTACTCTGTTGCATGAATCGAATATCCCTATTTCTTATGCAGATAAATATAATCCTTCGAGGTTTTATTTAAGGAATGGTTCTCATTACATTAACCTTGAAGAGGTTATGGAAAAAAATGATTTAAAAGATTCTAGCCAAATAAAACCTGCGATGCTAGCCACAGCCCCCAAAAAACAAAATATCTTTAATACGGTTTTTGAGTATTATGGAAAGGTGCTTAGCCAGCTTCGCCAAATCAAGAAAGCCGAAGATCAAAACGGTTTTGCTTCTAAAGAAGCCTTAGATGAATTGGCGTTTTTAATGGGAATACTTTCTCATTTTACAACAGATTCATTTCAACCTTTACATCTCACCAAAGACCATACACAAATTTTAAATTATAATCTTGACTTACATAAGCTTATTGAAAGTCTTATGAGTCGTTTTCAAAATAACTTATTCATTACAGAATTTAAAGAAAATTCGGAAACTTATAAAAAAGAAATACTAACTTTAGACAATTGGGAACTTCGTAATTTATTCGCTGAACATATTTCTAAATCTTATAAAGAAGTTCAACGTATTTATGATGTTGTAGATGAAGCAAAAGACAAAGCAATTAAATCAGAAGACCGCTCTCCATTTTTAAACTACTATCAATTTTTACATGGAAAGTTAACAAATCATACTTATATTCCAAGCTATATGGAAAAAGCCACGATATTTACCGCCAGGATGCTTTATTCGCTTTTTAAAATGGCAGACAGACCTCATTTATTAGGGAAAGACGCTTTGGAGAGGAAGACGTTGCTTCCCATTATCAAAGAAGACCCCGATTTAACTCTACCCGATCTACAGTTTTGATGTGCTTGTGTAAAAGGATAAAGAACTAAACAAATGACGGATTCAAGTAACAAGTGACGCCCCTTGTTTTTTCAATATATAGTGTTTTAAAGAGTTTTCCGTACTTAGGCTAGACGAGGAGCTTAGATTATTTTGTGAAGAAGTGTAGATAGACCTACATGACTGAACAAAATAATCGTAGCGACAAAGTATAGACACTGTAGGGGAAATTATTGAAAACACTATAGTTCGTTACAAACCAGTCCAATGAAGCCTACCCCAAGTCCAGATGTTGAGCCGTCACACCAGCAAAATAAGGGGCGTATAAAAATTGATGCACCTGCTCGGACACAAAAGCTTCACCCACGTTTTCAAGCTTCACGCTCAAGCTATTAAACGTCACATTATAGACGCTAAACTCTTCCCCCAAATGCAAGTTTAAACTTTGCATTTGCTGATGCCGAACGTCTTGCAAAAACAAATCCGACGCTTCCGACTCTTCCCCACGATTCACCATCAACGTCAACACACGCCCTTGCTGTTGCAACGCCATAAGTCGAGCGACTTCTCGAAACAGGGTGAAGGCTTGAGCAAAGCTGTCCCCACAGGCATCCATAAAGGTTTGACCGTGTAGTGAAGACGGCGTGCTTTGGCTTTGCGACTGTTCATCCGTAAGGGGGGCTGGCATCACATAAAGTAGCCTGTCAATGTGATGAAAGCGTTTTTTGAGTTCTTGCAAACCCAGCATCACACTTTGTTCACTGCGTAAATGCACGTCTATGGGGAAAAAAGCCTGCCCTGCGAAATGAGCCGTCCATTCGTTTAAGTGACTGCCTAAGGCAATCACCGTAACCCCTGCGTTTAGGCTGGCTTGAATAATCGGTACATAAGCGACATGAAAAGGCGGTAAAACCACTAGCGTAATCAGCGGACGCATCAGCAAGCTCCCTACTTAATTTCAGTGGTGTAAACCGTCTTTTGGGTATTGCTCCCTTTTAGCAGATACATACCCATTAAGGTCGTTTCTAAGCTGTGTTTTAAGGCAGCAGGCTTACCTTTTATGAGCGTAAAGCCTTTGGGCTTGATTTTTTCATTCCATTGATTTAAGAAGCCTTCCGTACAAATCACTTCACCTTGCGACTGCAAGTTACAGAGCAGTACGCTGTCTTTCCAAACATTATAGACCTGTTGAGCATCTTCTTCATCAATCATCGGCACATAATCTAAAGCAAGGGCATATTGATTTTCAGGCACGCCTGCTTTTTGAATAGCAAATAAAATAGTCTGCGTGTAAGCGACGGCTTCTTCCAAAGTTTTAAACACCATTAAAAAATACCCTGCTTCCGTTGAAATACTACGGGCATTGTATTGCGAATAACGTTTGATTTCTAGGTTCAAAGGGGTTAAGGCGGTGTCTTCAGGTACTTTTAACGCCAAGATTGCTTCATGTGGCTCGGTTTTTTCTATGGGAGGCGGCGCCTTCTTCTGTTTTACGACCGCGTGAGCGTCTTTTTCAATATAGGTATTTCGGGTGACATAGGTATCCATTTTAATGGACAGTGCATGTAATGAAGACGATGCAAACAATTCCAGCATGCTGATTAAAAACAGGTTGATGGCTTGAGTGGGTAGAAAGAAATTCAGCGGTAAGGCTCCCCAATACACGATGGCGGGTTCTGCATTGGGGTCAAAAACGTGATAAACCACCCCTGCCCAAGCTAAAAGACTAACCACGCCTAAAATACTCAAAACTTGAACACTGGCGCTAATAATGGGGAGTAAACGTTTAACCGTCATATAAAAGGCGTACATAATAAAAAATATCCTAGAATTGATCAAAAGGAATAGCGTTTCACCTTCTTTCGACCCATTTAGTCTAAAGCTTGAATCGCTCCTCTTTTTGTTACAGATTGTTGTGGAAAATAAACTAGTGGCTCTGTCCCCCCTCCTAATTTTAGGAGGGTAAACACCTTTCTCATTCACGAAGTGAATCTACTCCTTTAGGATGGAGAGGTTGGGAGAGGAAACCAACGGTTTTCTTTCCCAAGAGAAGCGTTAGCTTCGACAGGTTAGGGGGCGGTTAAACCCTAGATACCCTTTGGGGTTTAACCTCACCCTCGAACGTCTAAAGACGCTCTCTTCCCTCTCCTAAAATTAGGAGAGGGGACAAGGAAGTTTCTTTAAAAACTCTACAAAAGAGCCAGCAAGCCCAATAAGTCGGTTTCATTCAACACAGGCACGCCCAAGCCTTCGGCTTTGCTAAGCTTGCTTCCCCCGCCTTCACCAGCGATTAAGCCCGTCGTTTTCGCCGAAATACTCCCACTGACTTTCGCCCCCAAGGCTTCGAGCTTGGCTTTCGCTTCGTCACGGCTCCAGCCACTTTGGGTAAGCGTACCCGTTAGCACATAGGTCTTGCCTTCAAGAGGCAAACCATCTGCAGGGGCTTGTGCGGATGCCCTTTCATACCGTGCCAAAATCTGATGCACCACCTCACGCATGGCATCATCCGCCAAGGCATCGAGTACATAGGCTTGATGCGTTTCTTTCTTGAGCTGTTCAACAATCGTCGCCTGCGTGAAAAGGGTTTGCTCTTTAAATAATTGAAACCCAATGGCGTTGGCTAGATTTTCAAGCGAACTTGCCCCCAAACTTTCCCATCCATATTCCACCTTAAAGGCGTTAAGCAAACCTAGCGTTAGTTTTGATTCAGACAAGCCCCCCAACTTCCACGCCTGTTCAGGGGTGACGGCATCTTGCGTAAGGGCGATGAGCTGAGCCAGTTCCGCTTGCATGGCAGGAGCCTCTAACGCCGTGACGATTTTTTTGGCTCCTTCTACCGTGATTCCTTCAAAAATGGCGAGTTCCAGCCAGTGCAAGTCTTTTAAGTGACTCAAGCTTTCAATGTAACCTTCCAGCGTTTTCGCCAGTTCAATGCCCAAATTCGGCAAGCCCAAACCGTGGAGGTATCGCCACAAGGGTTGCTTTAAACTGGCTTGAAGTCCCTTAAATAGTTTGTTGGTGGACTTGGCTTGAAAGCCGTCGAGAGCATTCACCGCTTCAAACGCT
>JAJTHC010000240.1 GCA_021299615.1 Vampirovibrionales bacterium | reverse complement strand
TAGATTATTTTGTGAGGGCGTGTAGACAGACCTACATAACAGAACAAAATAATCGTAGCGACAACGTATAGACACTGTACAGAAAATTATCAATTCGGCTATATTCTTCCCCTTCCTATAGAAAGCTCCGCCAAAGGTCTCTTACGTCACCAGCGTTAAAAAGAATAGGCTAGTCATAGAAAGAGTTTAAATCCTAGTTTAGATTATATAGCTGGTAATAATTCCACATGCCTTCAAACACATGATGCACATAGTGACGTGTTTGATCATAGGGAATCTGTTCGACAAAAACATCAGGCTGATTGCGAAGGGTCGGCATGCGTTTGTTCGCCCAACGAGCCACCGCATTCGGACCAGCGTTATAGCTCGCCACCACCAATAAGGGATCGTTGGCTAAACGCTTGTTGAGATACGCCAAATAACGAGTCCCCAGCTGGATATTGGTATCGGGATCCATCAACGCAAGCTTGCTCACCCGAAGGTTTTCAGAGGCTAAGACCATGTCTTGAGCCGTTGGAACGAGCAGTTGCATTAAGCCAACAGCACTGGAACCACTCAAACTATTGGGGTTAAATGAGCTTTCTTGACGAATTAAACCCAAGACTAAAAAGGGAGACACGCCTGCTTTTTCAGAGTAGTTCTGCACCAAATCAGGATAGTGAATCGGAAAGAGCAATTTACGCACCGAAGGCGACAATTTATAGCGTGCTTCAAGCGTTTTAGGCGTATCCAAATTATTGAGGCTGTCTTTCATCGTGCGGATGCTTCGATCGAGTTGACCATCGAGCAGGTACGCCCAACTTTTTAAGGTGTCGATGTGGGGGGAGTCCGTTTTGATGCTCATATCGAGCAATAAAAACACGTCGTCATTCGCTTTGGTTTCGGCGAGTTCTTGCAATTGAGCCACCAAAATAGGCGGTAAATCGCCGACTTCTTGGGCATAATCGTTCAGCCAATCCGTGGGAGCATTCAAGGTATTGGTGATAAACGGCAGATTTTCCTTGTTCCAAATGGGTCTAAAGTTCAAGGCATCCGTTTTGCCATAGAGAATATGATTCGCTCGAAAGGCACTGTAGGTGAAGGGATAGTCCTTCAACAGACGCTTGAAGCTTTCTTCACTGGCTTTGACTTGCCCAACTTGACGCTCGGCTAACGCCTTCCACAAGAGGACATCGGGGGCTTCAAGGCTTGCAGGAAAGGCTTTTAAATAAGCACTCGCTTGGCTGGGTAATGCTTTAAATCGTTGTGCGACAAAGTCAAACCGCAAGAGTTCGGCTTTAACAAAGGGCGTAAAGCGAGATTGCGGATACTTCTTCGTAAATTGCTGATAATAGGTCGCTTGATTTTCGGTGTCATACTGACTCAAATGCCACAAAACGGCTTCTTTATTAGGCGCGTTGGCAAAACCCAACAAGCGTTTTAATGCCACAAGCCCTTGTTTGTTAGGCGATTTTGTGGGGAACAATCCCGCTAAAACGTCTCGTAAGCCTTCGTTTTCAAAGGTATAAGCACCTATCCACGCATTAAGCAAGTCTAAGGCAGGGGCTTTTTTACCTTGACTCAAGTAGGCTTTGAGTACATCCACACCCGCAATTTTGACTTGAAACGCTCGCATTTTGGCGACTTTAAAGGCGTTGCCGTATTCCCCCGACGCAATGTATCCTTGAATATAGTGACTCATCTCTTCCACCGAAGGCGAATGCCCACGAGTCTTAAAGGTGTTGATGATTTCCATGGCGAACGTGCCTGTTGGGGCATTGGCGAGATACGTCTTCCACAAGGACACGACATCGTTAGGTAATGGAGCCTTCTTCACATCCCCTTCAGGATGCCCCTGCTTCCACAAGCTATCGTGCTGATTCAGTGCCAGCAAGCCTTGATAATACGTCGATGCCTTGCCGTATTCGGTGTCGCCGAAGTTTTTTTGGAGGTCATCGATTTTTTGCTTGGCTAAATCAGGTTGACCTGCTCGAATATGCGATTTCATCAAGGCATAAAGCACTTTGGCTTGAAACTCAGGTTGTAACGCCATGGATTCCAACTTTTTCAGACGAATCTGCACCAAACCTTCATTGGGCTTAAGCTGGTACAATTCCGCCAAATGCCACGAAATCACGTTGGAAAGCCCCGGGTAGCTGTCTTCGACTTCCAAAAATAAGCGTATCGCCAAATCGACTTCGCCCGCTTTTTGGGCTTCAATGGCTTGCATATAGAGTTCACGCACGTCGCTTTGGCTACGCTTGCTCACTTGTTTGTACACACTCACATTGCCCCCTAACCATGAAAGTAAGGGCGATTGTGTGGTATTGCCATAATTTAACGCCCAGTAAAGTCCTCCCACAATAATGACGGCTGCCATAAGTACAGGAAAAAAGGAAAACGACTTGTTTTTGGATCGGTTATAGGTGCTTCGTCCTGTCGAGTTGGGACGGCGTCCCTTAGAGCTGGTGCGAGATTTTGTAGGATATTTGATGACCATGAGGACGCTTCCGTTTTCTTTCGTGACTGACTTCCCTTTAGTTTCTCATATACCTACGTTAGATGCAAGATGCAGGGCTTGCCATTTTTTTTCTTTACCGTATTATTGATTATGGAAGCGGTCCGGGTGGTGAGGAAGCCGCCTTGAAAGCGGTTGGTCGTAAGACTTGC
>JAJTHC010000057.1 GCA_021299615.1 Vampirovibrionales bacterium | reverse complement strand
GAGCCAAATCCACCACCAAAGCCACCTAAACCGCCAAAGCCTCCGCTAAAGTTGCCACCATACAAGCCGTTGATGGCATTAGTAATGCTATTAAAATAGGTGTTAAACCCAACATAGACAGGACCGTTCTGCGTTTGAAACCAGCCTGGACGTGGGATGAACCCTCCGCCACCGCCAAAACCGAAGCCTCCTGTACCACAGCGTCCACCACCCCCATAACCGCCGTAGCTGTAGCCACCGCCACCACCGTATCCGCCGTTGTTGTAGCCAAAGCGGACATTTTGGTAGCCTGTGTTACAAGCCCCACTTCGCATGAATTGATCGCCACCATGATAGCCTCCACGGAAGCCGCCGCCGTATCCGCCGTTGTAGTTATATTGGGCTGGACGGTAGCCCCCCGACTGATAAGAAGCGGTGTAGCCGCCGAAGGGGTTGGGGGAGCTGAATCCGCCGTAGCTGTAGCCACTGCCACCACTGTATCCGCCACCTGCACAAAGTCGATTCATCATCACAACGCCCCTTTCCTCTTTCGACAGAACACACATAAACCAACAGGACATTCTACATTTTTATTCTATAGTATTTTAAATCATTTCCCCTACTTGTCTATACCTTGTCGCTACGATTATTTTGTTCAGTCATGTAGGTCTATCTACACTTCTTCACAAAATAATCTAGGTTCCTTGTCTAGCCTAAGTACGGAAAACTCTTTAAAACACTATAAAAACAATTAAACCACAATCTACGACGTTTGTCACTATGTTTTTACGAAGATTGTAACAATGTAAACGTATCCCGAAGGGAGAAAGAGTGAAACCGCTTTTGCAGAGCTTTCTAGACAAGAAAAATAAGCCCTTGTACTTTGCCGATGTTTTGCTTAAAATAAGAAAAGTTCACGGATAAACTCGTGAGTCTTCTTTAATCTAAAAAGGATTCCCTATTATGAAAGCTGGTATTCACCCTGATTATCAACAAGTTGAAGTGGTTTGCGTTTGTGGCAATAGCTTCTTGGTTGGTTCAACATCCAAAGTTATTCGCGTTGAGATTTGTTCTGCCTGTCACCCTGTTTATAGCGGAGACGGCTCTCGCATCGTCGACACCGAAGGTCGTGTGGAACGCTTTAAACGTCGTTATACCAAAGCAAACGGTTAAATTAGCTATTGCATGACATGGGGAATGGCGTCATGCTGTTCCCTTAATCTATTTTCTGTTTTACGAATGAAAGTGCTTCTTTATGGATATTAAATTTGTTCGTCAGTTGGAAACCATTGAATCCACTTACGCACAATTGGGCGATGAGTTGATGGATCCTGCCGTATTAACCTCCCCTTCAAAAATGAAGGATTTGGGCAAAAAACGTGCTAGTCTTCAAGAAACCATTGATGCGTTTGAATCGTGGAAAGCCCTCACCGCAAGCATTACCGATTGTCAATCGTGCCTTAAAGAAGAAAAAGATCAAGAAATGCGAGACTTCTTAAGTGAAGAATTGGCTGAAAACAAAGCCAAGCTTGAAACCTTAGAAGCCGCCATCGAAGTCTTGTTATTGCCGAAAGATCCGAATGACACCAAAGACATTGTACTTGAAATTCGAGGGAGTGCAGGTGGCGATGAAGCCAACATTTTTGCGGGCGATTTAATGCGGATGTACCTGCGTTTTGCCACACGTAAAGGCTGGAAAACGGAAATCGTCACCATAAACGAATCGGATCAAGGCGGTGTTTCCGAAGTCATTATGAATGTCACAGGAGATAACGTTTACGGACAGTTGAAATATGAATCAGGCGTGCATCGGGTGCAACGGGTGCCAACAACGGAATCACAAGGACGTGTGCATACGTCTACGGCAACGGTTGCGGTTATGCCTGAAGTGGATGATGTATCTATCACGATTAACCCTGCTGATATTGAGATTCAAACCATTCGATCCGGCGGAGCAGGTGGGCAAAACGTCAACAAGGTGGAAACAGCAGTTCGCCTCTTCCACAAGCCTTCAGGTATTCAAATTCACTGCACGGCTGAACGTAGTCAACATCAAAACCGTGAAGTCGCAATGCAACTGTTGAAGTCTAAATTGTACGATTTAGAGCTTCAAAAGCAGAACAAAGAACTCAGTGATTTGCGTCGTTCGCAAGTGGGTTCAGGCGATCGTTCTGAACGCATTCGCACCTATAACTTTCCGCAAGACAGGCTCACGGAACATCGCATTGGGCAGAACTTTCCTTTAACACCAGCCATTGGTGAAGGTGAATTAGATGATGTCATTTCTTCATTAATGATTGCGGATCAAAAAGCCAAAATGGAAAAGCTCTCTCAATTTGGTGACCCTTAAAATAGTAGGTTTTAAGCACTAGGCAACCCGTCAAAAAGATGTCATTCTAAAAAAGAGTGGCTACTTGAAAGGCGATGAAAATTACCGTTGTGATGGTGAAAATCTTTCAAATGCTCTTCAAGTGTGTGTCAGAAATACCTATTCTGTGTGTCAAAAGAGAGGGTTTTATGTGTCAAAAACACCTATTCTGTGTGCCAAAAACAGGGGTTTTGTGTGTCAAAAAAGGGGATTCTGTGTGCCAAAAATGCCTATTTCGTGTGTCGAAAATTAACCCTGCCAATCTTCCGATGCAATAATCGTACCGAGCGTTTGCCCTTGCAATAAACCTGAAATCGCATTTTCAGCGTTGAAGTCAAAGCAAATAATCGGCAATTTGGTTTCTTTACACAAGGAAATGGCGGTTTGATCCATGACTTTAAGGTTACGACGCAAGACTTCGTCATAGGTAAGACGATCGAATTTTACCGCATCAGCGTTGGTTTTGGGGTCTTTATCGTAAACGCCATCGACGCCATTTTTCGCCATTAAAATGACTTCGGCGTTGATTTCAGCGGCTCTAAGAGCAGAGGTGGTGTCTGTTGAGAAAAAGGGATTGCCTGTGCCTCCGCCAAAAACCACGACACGCCCTTTTTCCAAGTGACGAATGGCACGCTTGCGGATATAAGGTTCCGCCACACGATCCATGCCAATTGCGGTCATCATACGATTTTCAACTTTTTTGTTCTGCAAAACGCCTTGCAAGACAAGGGCATTCATAATGGTGGCGGTCATTCCGACGTAATCGGCGGCGGCTCTGTCCATGCCGAGCTTGGTGCTGTTTTGCACGCCTCTAAAGATGTTGCCCCCGCCGACGACGATGGCGATGTCGACGCCGAGTTCGTGGGCTTGTTTGACTTCTTCGCAGATTTTGCCAACGACTTCAGGCTTAATGCCAAAGCCTTGATCGCCCATAAGGGCTTCACCGCTAATTTTCAGTAAGATTCGTTTAAAGCGTGGGGTTGTGGTCATGGTGTATTATCCTTGTAAGGGTCAACTTTTTTAAAATGGTAACACAAACATTTTGATTCAAACGCTTGTAACGATATGTATCGAATCTCATACCATTTAAACGATTGAATGGCGTATATAGTGTTTTAAAGAGTTTTCCGTACAGTAGGCTAGACGAGGAGCCTAGATTAGAAGTGTAGACAAGACCTCATACCATTTAAACGATTAAATAGCGTCTGGCGTCTTCGTTGTCGCTACGATTCTCGATGTGCTTATGTACGTTTGTGTACACCTCGCCCATCTGCGAGTCTAGGCTCCTAGAATCCACCTATACGCTATTCAATCGTTTAAATGGTATATAGCCGAATTGATAATTTTCTGTACAGTGTCTATACGTTGTCGCTTTAAACACCCAACCAAACATAAAATTGAAATATAAGTTTATCTAAATTCAAACTATCTAAAAAATAGTTTCTTGTAAACACTTAACACCAAGAACTTTTCAAAAAAGTCAAAGAACTGTTACATGGAACTTTACTTGCATTTTGACTACTTCTTTGCGTAAACTAGTGTATACATCAGTTTATGGCTCGGCTTTCCCAAACCAAACGCCATACCTATTATTTTGACTTTGAGGAGACACCCTTTTATGATGCACGTCATTAAACGCAACGGGCAACGCGTGGAAGTTCGATTTGATGAAATTCTAGATCGTGTTAATTCACTCTGCTTTGATCTTGATCACCGCTACATTGAACCCATTGAAATCGCCAAGCGAGTGGTGGATGGCATCTACGACGGCGTCACTACCGAACAGCTCGACCAGCTGGCGGCGGAAACCGCAGCGAGCATGACGTCCTTGCATCCTGATTATGCGAACTTGGCGGCTCGGGTGGCGGTGTCTAACCTGCATAAAAAGACGAAAGCCTCCTTTAGTGGTGTTATTGAAGACTTGTACACCTATATTGATCCCAAAAGCGAACAGCCCGCTGGTCTAATTAGTGATGACGTCTATGCCTTCATCCAAGCCAACGCCGCTCGGCTCGATTCCGCCATTCGCTATGAGCGTGACTATCTGTTTGATTACTTCGGTTTCAAAACACTGGAGCGTTCTTATCTCTTGCGTTTGTACGGGCAAGTCGTCGAACGTCCCCAACATATGTGGATGCGTGTTTCGGTTGGCATTCACGCAGGCGATGTGGATGCGGCGATTGAAACCTACAATTTAATGTCTGAAAAATGGTTTACCCATGCGTCGCCGACTTTGTTTAACGCTGGCACACCAAGTCCTCAGCTTTCTTCATGCTTCTTGCTCGGCATGCAAGACGATAGCATCGCGGGCATTTACGACACGCTCAAGCAAACGGCGTTAATTTCCAAAAACGCTGGAGGCGTTGGCTTACACATCCACAATGTGCGAGCTAAAGGCAGCTATATTCGTGGCACCAACGGCACGTCCAACGGCATTGTGCCGATGCTTCGTGTTTTTAACGACACCGCTCGTTATGTGGATCAAGGGGGCAATAAACGCAAAGGGGCGTTTGCCGTTTACATTGAACCGTGGCACGCCGATATTTTCGAGTTCTTGGACTTGCGTAAGAATCACGGCAAAGAAGAGTTTAGAGCAAGAGATTTATTCTTGGCGTTATGGATCCCTGATTTGTTCATGCAACGTGTGGAAGAAGACGGCGATTGGTCGTTGTTCTGTCCGAATGAAGCCCCTGGGCTTTCCGACGTGTACGGCGCAGATTTTGTGACGCTTTACACGAAGTACGAAGAATCGGACAAGCCCCGTCGAGTCGTTAAGGCTCGTGAATTGTGGTTTGCGGTCTTGGAATCTCAAATCGAAACAGGCACACCTTACATGCTGTATAAAGATGCCTGTAACGAAAAGAGCAACCAAAAAAACCTCGGCACGATTAAGTCTTCCAACTTGTGTACCGAAATTATAGAATACACGGCAAAAGACGAAATTGCCGTCTGTAACCTTGCCAGCATTGCCTTAAGTCGCTTTGTGACTCACGGTAAGTTTGATTTTGAACGCTTGCATTACATCTCAAAAGTGGTGACTCGTAATTTGAACAAAATTATCGATATTAACTACTATCCACTGCCTGAAACGTCGAATTCGAACTTGCGTCATCGTCCGATTGGCATTGGCATTCAAGGCTTGGCGGATGCCTTCTTACAGCTTAAATTGTCGTTTGACAGTGATGAAGCGAAAGAGCTGAACCGTCAAATTTTTGAAACCATTTATCACGGTGCCTTAGAAGCGTCCAACGAGTTGGCTCAAGAACACGGTGCGTATCAGACCTTTGCGGGGTCTCCTGCAAGTGAAGGCATCTTGCAGTTCGATCTATGGAATGTGGATCCTGGAGATGAGCGTTACGACTGGAATGCCCTCAAAAAGAAGATTAAGACTTCGGGCTTGTACAATAGCTTGTTATTGGCTCCTATGCCCACGGCGTCGACGTCTCAAATCCTTGGCAATAACGAGTGCTTCGAGCCTTACACGAGCAACATCTACACCCGACGTGTGCTTTCAGGTGAGTTCACCATCATCAACAAGTATTTGGTGAAAGATCTTATCGCCCTAGGCTTGTGGGATGAACGCATGCGTCAACGTATCATTTCAGCGAACGGCTCGGTGCAGGCGATCCCGAACATCCCTGAAGAAGTCAAGGCAATGTACAAAACCGTTTGGGAAATCAGCCAGCGAGACATCATCGATATGGCGGCGGATCGCGGGCCTTACATCTGCCAAAGCCAGAGCTTGAACATCCACTTGGCGAATCCCAACTTTGCCAAAATGGCGAGCATGCACTTCTACTCATGGAAGGCAGGCTTGAAAACAGGCATGTACTACTTGCGTTCAAATGCGGCGGTGGAAGCCATTAAGTTCACGGTGGACAAAAACATGTTGAAAGAGCAGCGTGAAGAAGAGCTTGCCTGTTCGCTCGACAACCCCGACGACTGCATTTCGTGTAGTGGCTAGACGCCCCCCTGCGTCACTTGTTATAGTATTTTAAATAATTTCCTGTACAGTGTCTCTTCGTTGTCGCTCGGGTTCTCGATGTGCTTATGGTCGTTTGTGTACACTTCACACATCTGCGAGTCTAGGCTCCTAGAATAGCCTACTGTACAGAAAATTCTAAACTTGGCTATAAATCCGCCTTTACTTTTTGGAAGCTGCTGGAGCTGAAGCCGCTTTAGAACTTGCAGCTGACGATGCAACGGCTGTGGCTGATGGAGCTGACTTAGAACTGGCGGCAGCGGCTCCTTCTTTAGAGTCACTTTTACCAGCCCCTTGAGCAGGCTTAGCATTGACGGCTTTTGAAGCAACGACGGCGGCACTGGCGTCACTTTTACCAGCCCCTTGAGCAGGCTTAGCATTGACGGCTTTTGAAGCAACGACGGCGGCACTAGCGTCACTTTTACCAGCCCCTTGAGCAGGCTTAGCATTGACGGCTTTTGAAGCAACGACGTTATCACTAGCGTCACTTTTACCAGAGGTAGAAGGTTTGTTTACTTTGTACGAGGCTTGGTCTTTATTTAATTTTGTTCGTACAATTTTATCTGCATCAAAGCCCTCGCCTAAAATACCTTTGGGCTTTACGCCGTCTGAATTCACACCCTTTTTAGTTGAGTAAATATCAGTGTCGATATAGCTGGTATTTTTACCTTTATCGTCGGTACTTTTATTTAGGGTGAAACTCATGTTATATTCACCTTTATTAACATTAGAAGCACGTAGCTTCTCCCCATCCCATCTAATCACAGTACCATCATTCGTCGTCAGACGTTGATTTTTTGCGATAGGTTTACCGTTTAAGGTGACTTTGCCATTATCGTCTAGTACAAGTTTTTGATCACCTAATTTTAAATCTATTTTCCCTGTAGCATAAGGTGTTGCACCATTGTTAACTGTTGGGGATGCCCATTGTGGGATAGCTTTATGTTGTGCATTCAAAACAACACCTTTGTCAGTTAATAAATTATAATTACCTTCACCGTGTACATCAAACTGATGAGTACGTTTATCGGCTTTGTTCGCACGATCAGGATCCACTACATGAGGGTCTCCCCAATAAGCGGCATGTTCGTTAGCCGCCACAACTTCAGGTGTTGGTTTAGGTGCAGGTTTAGGTGCAGGTGCAGGTTTAGGTGTTGGTGTTGGTGTTGGTGTTGGTGTTGGTGTTGGTGCTGGTGTTGGTGCTGGTGTTGGTGCTGGTGTTGGTGCTGGTGTTGGTGCTGGTGTTGGTGCTGGTGCTGGTGTTGGTTCATAAATCGGAAGATTAGGATCCACAACAGGTGTTGGTTGCGGTGATGGCGTAGGTTGCGACCGTCTTGAAAAATAACCTCCCAATAAGAGAAGTAAGTTATTTTTATTCGTCTCAGCAGTCATTTGATTTTCTGGATACGATGTATCCGTGCTATCCAAATGAGTGCCTTCAGGACAATACGCATTTTCTGAATTTAAACTTTCAGTACCTTGAAAGGAAGGGGAGCTTGACGAATAAGAACCGGAACCACCCATGGCACCCCAATAGTTCGTATTGTTGTATGTAGTACCGCCATTATTTTGAAATGAATTTGAGAAGCTTCCACCCCAACCTGCTAGGGCATTCCAAGAACTAGAAGCATTGGTCGTGGGATTTGTATTGTCACCATATCTGTATCGATCAGATGCTAAAGTGTTGGTTCCAACGTATGGTACATAAGTTCCCAATAACTGATTCATAGCAGGCGAGTTTAACGCCTTAAAAAGCACATTAAAATTTGGTTGAAAGCCACTATTTCCTGTTAACATTCTATTTATTCCCCTCTATATAAAACAAAAATAATCTATAAAACAAAAATAATTTTTTTGTTCGGTATTCCCTTGTAAATAAAGTAAATTCAAATTTACCAATTGTATAATTGATACATTTTGTTACAGTAATCTTGTATAGTTTTTCTAGATAAAAAGTGTGATGCTTAAATCGTTGTACACTAAAAATGAATGGGGCTAGCATTGTTTTAAATTTATAGTCGTTTATGTCTTTAAGTCTTTGGTATAGTATTTATGAATGGAAAGGGTTTTTTATGAAAAGAAATGAGTATTTGTTGAGCCTTGGGGCTATTTTATCTTTTAATCAACAAAAAATACTTAG
>JAJTHC010000117.1 GCA_021299615.1 Vampirovibrionales bacterium | reverse complement strand
ATTCTGTCCCCCCTCCTAATTTTAGGAGGGGGTTAGGGGGCGGTTAAACCCACAAACGGAGTCTAAGGTTTAACCTCACCCTCGAACGTCTAGCGACGTTCTCTGCCCTCTCCTAAAATTAGGAGAGGGGACAGGAAGATTTTTTTAAACACTATAACTCCTTATCTTATCTATACGAGGTCTGCCTAATGTCTTGCTTCCCCCTTGCCAACGCCCTTGCTGAATTGCCCCCCATTTTTCAATGGTACTGGTTTGTCGTTACTTTTGTGACAGGGGCTTCGGTGGGAAGCTTTCTCAACGTCGTTGCCCTTCGTCAATTGGCGGATGAAGAATTCGTCCAAACGCCGTCTCACTGCCCCAAATGCGGATACACTCTCAAGTGGTTTGACAACATCCCCATTCTAAGCTGGTTGATTTTAGGCGGTAAATGCCGTAGTTGTAAAGCATCCATTCACTGGCAATACCCCTTGGTTGAAGCCGTCACCGCTTTATTGTTTTTAGCGACAGGCTGGCATTTTGGCATTGATTGGATTGTTTTGCCGGTGGTGGCGTTTCTAGCGACGATGGTTTTGTTAAGCATTACCGATTTTAAAGAACACGTTATCTTTACGTGGCACGCTCTGTGGATCATCCCTGTGGGCTTGTTGGTTCATGCCCTAGGCATTGGCAACGATCTCATCGCTTTAGCGTGGGTTCCTGCTTGGACAATGGAAACCGCCACGTATTTTGGACCGTCTTTCTGGTCGGCCCTAATGGGTGTGGCAGGGATTTTCGGTATTTTTGAAGGCTTAATTTTCTTAAGTCGCCTTTTAATCGGACAGGACGGATTTGGACATGGCGACACGCTGATTCTCATGGCGATTGCCTCCTTCTTAGGTTGGGAAGGAGCAGTGGCATCCTTAGTGCTTGGGGGTGTCTTGACAGGGGTCGTCAGCTTGCCGATTATGTTTGTTCAATGGATTAAAGAAAAGGCATGGGGGCTTGTGTGGAAGCTAGGCACGGCGTTACTTGCCACAACAGGTTTGTACGGTTTAAGCTATTTAGAACTTACACCCAAAAAGCACATGGTGATTTCCCTCGCCGTCATGGTGGGAACCGCTATTTTATTGTTCAGCTTTCTTAAAGAAAAGCAACAAGTTGGCGGATTCACCAAGGTTCCGTTTGGACCAGGACTCATCGCCGCTGCGATGGTGTTGCTCTTTTTTGGGCAAAGTATTTTAAACCCTGCTTACAAGTTATTTGGTGGACTTTTTGGATCGATTTAGACGTTTCAACAGTTGTCCCCTCTAAAATATGTTATAATAACAAGAAGTGTTCTATCCTGACTTGGGAGCTTTAAACAATGAATACCGCTAAGCACAACGCCTCAACGCAACCTCATGTGTATCCTGTTTTGGCACGCTTTAATGATGCTCATATTCAAGGCGACGATTATATACAACAATACAAGGCGTCTCTTGAAAATGCAGATGCGTATTGGTCAAACGAAGCTCAGCGTCTCATTTGGCACAAGCCATTTGAAAGCGTGAATACCAGTCGTTTTACGCCCAATGATGTCAAGATTGAATGGTTTAAAGGGGGCGAATTGAATGTGTGTGAAAATTGTGTGGATCGTCACGCACTAGCTAAGCCTGATGCCATCGCCCTGATTTGGGAGCCTGATCACCCCAGTCAATCCACACGAAAAATCACCTATCAAGAATTGTATGAAGACGTGCAACGTTGTGCCAATATGCTTAAAGCACTTGGTGCAAATTCAAAAGAACCCATTACGATTTATATGCCCATGATTCCTGAAGCGGTGGTTGCCATGCTAGCATGTAGCCGTTTGGGCGTGCCTCATTCGGTGGTGTTTGGCGGATTTTCACCCAAAGCCTTGCGTGAACGCATTGAAGATTGCGGTAGTAAAATTGTGATTACCGCCAATGAAGGGCGTCGTGGTGGTAAAGCCATTCCTTTGAAAGCGAATGTGGACACTGCCTGCCAAGGTTTGGATATTCACCACGTTTTGGTGTTTGAACATAGTATTTTGCCTCCCTTGGCGTGGCAAGCCCCTCGAGATATTTGGTGGCATGAACTCGCTAGAGTCGTTGATGCAGAATGCCCCCCTGTTTCTGTTGAGGCTGAACATCCCTTATTTGTGTTGTACACATCAGGTTCGACAGGCAAACCCAAGGGCTTGCAACATAGTTCAGCAGGTTACTTGCTTTATGCTCAACAGACCTTTGAAAACGTCTTTGATTATAAAGCAGGCGAAGTTTTTTGGTGTACCGCTGATATTGGTTGGGTCACAGGGCATAGCTACATGGTGTATGGCCCTTTGGCAGCAGGGGCGACCACACTTTTATTTGAGGGTGTCCCCACGTTTCCTGATGTCGATCGCTTTTGGCAAGTCATTGAAAAGCACAAGGTCAATCTTTTTTATACGGCACCTACGGCGTTGCGTACCTTAATGAAGTTTGGTGATGCCCCTGTTGAAGCACGAGATTTAAGCACCTTGCGAATTTTAGGTTCTGTGGGTGAGCCTATCAATGTCGAAGCGTGGGAATGGTACTATCACACGATAGGCAATGCCCAGTGTGCCATTGTAGATACCTATTGGCAAACGGAAACGGGCGGTCATTTACTTACGCCTTTGGTGGGTGTGAATGATTTAAAACCTGGGGCTGCCTTACAGCCTTATTTTGGGATTGAACCTGCTTTGTTTAGTCCTCAAGGGGAACTTGTTTCGCATGAAGCAGGCAAGCGTTCTTCAGGTGCCTTGTGCATTAAAGGCTCTTGGCCTGGTCAGGCTCGCACGATTTGGGGCGATCACGATCGTTTTGAATCCACCTATTTTTCAAGCTTTCCGAATTATTATTTCACTGGAGACTTGGCTCATCAAGATGAAGACGGCGATTTCTGGATCGAAGGGCGTATGGATGACGTCATTAACGTT
>JAJTHC010000138.1 GCA_021299615.1 Vampirovibrionales bacterium | reverse complement strand
GTGGCTCGTAAAGTGATTGTCGATATTGGCTATGTGGGTGCCGAAGCTGGTGGGTTTGACGGTCAAACGTGTGGCGTTTTAGTGAGCATCGACGAGCAATCTCGAGACATCGCAGGTGGCGTCGACAACGCCCTTGAAGTGCGTAACAAAACGCTAAGCGATCAAGAAATCGACCGCATTGGGGCTGGCGATCAAGGCATTATGTTCGGTTATGCCAGCAACGAAACGCAGAATTTGATGCCTGTGGCGATTGATATTGCTCATGCCTTGGTGAAACAACTCGCCAAAGTCCGTAAAGACGGCACGCTTCCTTACTTGAGACCAGATGGCAAATCGCAAGTCACCATTGAATATGAAAACGGCGTCGCTAAACGTGTCGAAACCGTGGTGATTTCCACCCAGCACGCAGCGGAAATCGCAGGCGTTTCAGACAATACCGCTGTGCAACGTCGCATTTTCGACGATGTGCGTCGTTACGTGATTTTCCCCGTCTTTGAAGGCTTTAGCATTAAGCCTGATGCGGACACCAAATACTTCATCAACCCAAGCGGACGCTTTGTGATTGGTGGACCTCAAGGCGATTCAGGCTTAACAGGGCGTAAAATTATTGTCGACACCTACGGCGGAGCCTCTCGTCACGGTGGCGGAGCCTTTTCAGGGAAAGATCCCACGAAAGTGGATCGCTCGGCAGCCTATGCGGCTCGTTATGTGGCGAAAAACTTGGTTGCTGCAGGCTTGGCGGATCGGGCTGAAGTGCAGTTGAGTTATGCCATTGGTGTGGCTCGTCCCACCTCTGTTTTTGTGGACAGCTTCGGCACCGTGAAAAACGGCTTGACCGATGGAGACTTGTCTAGCTTGGTAAACCAAGCCTTTGACTTGCGTCCCGCAGCGATTATCCAAAAGTTCAATTTAACAGGCTTGCCTGCTCAACGGGGCGGACGCTTCTATCAAGACTTAGCCGCTTATGGTCACATTGGGCGTAGCGATTTAGATGTGCCTTGGGAAGCCTTGGATGCTGTTTCCACCCTTCAAAATCTCGCCAAATCCCTCGTCAAAGAAGTGGTGACAAACTAATTTTTAATGGTTTACTTAGTGTAGCCTATTCTTTATTTTTGTCTAAAATCCTTTGCTTGGTGTATGCTTAGAGTAAGCCTTAATGTAAACAATGTCATCATGGCTTGATTAAGCAAAGCTTGCTTGTGATGGCTAGTGTGTCCGCAACGTCTGAAGACCGTGTCGTTTGGAAAATAAATATGCCTCTTCGCCCTGTGTCTGAAATAATTGAATCGCCTTTATATGGTGAATACCTTATGCTGGGTGTTCATTACACAACGGCAACGTTGGATATTCGTGAATCCTTCAATTTTCAAGAACACGAAGTCGCCCATGTGATTCGTCAACTCACGCATGACGCTCAAGAATCAGGCATTCGTTCGCTGGCGGTTTTGACGACTTGTAATCGGGTGGAATTGTATGCGGTTTGCTCGAATCTTTCGCATGCTCAACTCTCTTTAAAGCATTATTTGATCGAAGAAAAGGGTGTGGATCCCAGCCTGTTTAAAAGCGATGCCGTGCAAGTTTTGCAAGGTAAAGCGGTTGCTCGTCATTTGTACCGAGTCGCTTGTGGCTTAGACAGCCTCATTCTAGGGGAAGGACAGATTTTAAGCCAAGTGAAAACGACGGTGGAAATGGCTCAAGCCGTGCATACGGCGGAAAACCCCATGGGGAAAAACTTGCGAGTGCTTTTTTATGAAGCGGCTCAAGTGGGCAAGAAAGTCCGCACGAAAACGGGCATCGCTAGCCGAGACGCTAGCGTAAGCAAAGCGACGCTGGATTTAGCCTTGACGCATCACCCTGATTTGTTTGAAAAAAACATGATCGTCGTCGGCGGAGGCAAAATGGCGTGCCTGATTTTAGAGCGTCTAAATGAAGCGTTGCCTTTGGAAGCACGGCATCATGTTCGGTTGCTTAACCGAAGCCAAGAACGGCTCACAGAGCTGGAAGAACGCTTTTCTTTTGCGGGGGAAACATGGGAAAAAACGCCCGAACTCCTCGCTCAAGCGGATGTCATTTTTGTGGCGACAGGAGCCCCACACCTGCTCTTTTTTGCGGAACAATTTAAAGGTCGTACGGCTCCTTTAAGCATTTACGATATTTCGGTGCCTCGTAATGTTTGCCCCGATGTCGCTGAAGCGTATTCGCACATTAACGTTTACGACACCGATGCCTTGGTGGGCATGTCGAGTTTTGATCCGCAGAAGGAAGCTCGTCTGCGTCGCACGGCGGAAGAACTCATCGAAAAAGCGTTGGAACATTTGCCGAATTGTTTGAATAAAGTCGCCTGTGAAGCGGAACTCAAACGCTTGCGAGACTTCGTGGAAAGCCTTCACTTGGACTATTTTGAACAGCATCCGCTTGATTTAAGTGATCTTTCGCCTGAAGAACAGCAAGATGCCCTGTTTGAGTGGAGTCAAGGCTTGATGCAACGGCTCTTGCATAGCCCGAGTACGGTCATCAATCAAGGGCGTTTTCAAGCCGAAGACTTACATATTTTGCGGGATTTATTCCAGCCCCTGCCGTATTCTCGAGAACCGCTGGTTTTGCGTTCTTTACCTGAAGCGTCGCAACCGTTTAGTATCGAGATACAATCACGTCATTATGAAGAAATAACCGCTTCTTCCACAGAAATGAGTTCATAAGTCACGATAGGTGCTTAAATGGGGACGCAAACACAACGCATTTTGAGAGTCGGCACACGAGACAGCCCGCTGGCGATGCAACAAACGCAGCAGGTCATCGAACTGCTTTCGCAAGAAAAAGCGTTCGACGGCGTGAGCTTTGAAATCGTGGCATTAAAGGCGTTGGGCGATTTAAATCTAACGGATTCGCTTTCAAGCTTGGGGACTCAATCAGGGCAATACGGCGTTTTTGTCAAAGAACTGGAGCAAGGCTTATTGCGTGGGGACATCGATTGTGCCGTGCATAGCCTCAAAGATATGCCGTCGCTTTTGCCTGAAGGCTTGAAGGTCGTTCCCTTTGGCGAGCGTGAAGATGTGCGTGATGCCTTCATTTCTGCCGATGGCGTCACCTCTTTTAAAGACTTGCCTGCAGGCAGTGTCGTCGGTACGAGTGCCGTTCGTCGGGTGGCACAACTAAAAAAGATGCGTCCTGATTTGGTGTACCAAAACATTCGAGGCAACGTACAAACCCGTTTTCGCAAGTTGGCGGAAGAGCCATACGATGC
>JAJTHC010000051.1 GCA_021299615.1 Vampirovibrionales bacterium | reverse complement strand
TCCGTTGCAATCAAACTTGCCAAAATGCGGTAATCGATGCGATTGGCATCGCCACTGTCGATGATGAGACGTGCCAAAATGTGAGCCGAAGATTCGTCCCAAGTAGGGTTGGTGGATTGAATCAGGCGTATGACCATTTGCTCTCGAACAGTGGGGCTGGGTCGCTTGCCTGCCTGCCAAAGATTTGGCAATTGAACGGGATTGGGTGTTACCGTATTGATAGAAGCCATGGCAACAGGAGAAGAACGCATTGAAGGTGCTGGCAGTTTCGTTGTTTTAAGCGGGGTGTGAGATCCTTCTTTTCTTACTTTGGCAGGTATCGATTCTTTAGATTCAGGCGTGAAGACTTCCTTTAAGGTATGTAAGAACAAAAAAGGTTCTTTTTTGACTTGAGGGAATGCCATAGCAGTAGGGGCTTTTGCGGTGTCTGAAGCAGAAGCAATAATAGCAGGAGCCGCATAAGATTTAGGTAAAGTTGCCATAGGGTAAGTAAATGCGGTGCTTTGTGATTTATTGACATTTGCCATTTCAATTGCCAAAGGCAAGTTTTTGGTATCTCCATAGGGGAAAGGCTTCAGGTTTTCTCCTAAGTCAACCGCATCTGCAACATTTGTTAACATAAGCCCACAGAAACTTAAGGACATATACAAAAAGACGATATGTTGTTCGAGAGTTAACTTGAATTTCACTTGAGTTTTCCTTATGACATCTTTGTAATGAACCAGCGTATTGAACGACAGTTTTATTAATTATTTATGACTTCTATGTTCCATTATACGCCGATTATACAATCTTGTGGTACTCTATAACATGTATTCCTACTAAAACAATTTTAGTAGATGATGCAAGTAATGCGTCCTAAAAAAGGGCGTTGGTCTTGCATCAAGAAAACAAGAAGGACTTTTGATGATGATCAGCCACCCAATCACCGAATCGCAGAACCCCCATACCATGGATTTAGACCAAGTGTCTACCTTGGAAATGCTAGAACGTATGAACCAAGAAGATCAACAAGTTGCCTTTGCCGTCAAGCGTGCCTTGCCCCAAATTGCTCAAGTTGTTGATGTGATTTATAACGCACTTTCCAGTGATCATTCCCTGTATTATATTGGAGCAGGCACCAGCGGACGACTCGGGGTGCTAGATGCTGCCGAATGCCCTGCCACCTTTAGCACACCGTCTAGCCTCGTGCAAGCCATTATTGCTGGGGGGGAAACCGCCTTACGCTTTCCCATTGAAGGGGCAGAAGATGATGGAGACCTAGGGATTAGGAACATCCGCCAATATGGTGTTGGTCATGGAGATGTTTTGGTCGGTATTTCTGCCAGTGGAAACCCTGCCTATGTGGTGGAAGCCTTGCGTCACGCCAAGGAAGAAGGGGTGATTACCGTGAGCTTAACGTGTAACCCCGATGCTCAAGCCAATGAAGTGGCTGATTTTGCAATCGTTACCGAAGTTGGTGCAGAAGTATTAAGTGGTTCAAGTCGTTTAAAAGCAGGCACGGCTCAAAAAATGGTGCTTAATATCTTGTCAACCGCAAGTATGGTCAAGCTGGGTAAAACCTACGGGAACCTAATGGTTGATTTAAAAGCCAGTAATGAAAAGCTAAAAGCAAGAGCCTTGCATTTAGTCATGCTTATTGCCAAAGTAGACAAGGAAGCCGCACAACACGCCTTAGATCGTTGTAACGGTCAAGTAAAACTAGCGGTATTGCTTGCCTTAAATCTTGCACCTAATCCGAAAGAAGCCCAAACTCACCTTGATGCCCACAAAGGTCGCTTACGGGCTTGTTTAGAATAATTCGTCATAGATTATTCTAAACAAGCCACTAAATGACTGATGCGGGCTTTTGAAATTAAACCAATACACCATCAATCAAAAGCCCCTTTGTCACCCCCTATTTATATGAGTTTTACACGTTAAAATAAAAAAGTGTGACAAAAACGAATAAATCACGTTATAATAAGTCTATATTATAAAAATATTCGTTTTTTAGATATTTGTGATAAACTAAAATTGTTGTGAACACTTTATTTTTAAAAACGTCTTAGTAGAATTAAGTCGGGAGACATAAAAGTCCATGCCTTCTTTTCCCCATCATTTAACCTTAACTGTTTCAGAAGACTCCAAACGTGCGTTTGAAGCCTTGTTGGAAGGGAAGTACAATTACGCCTTTGGGCGTGGTGAAATTGTCTCAGGGACGGTGGTCTCTTGGGATTCAAATTACGCTTATATCGATGTAGGTGCTAAAACAAATGCGTTGCTTCCTGTAAAAGAACTTGCAGAACAAGCCAGCACTTTTTCAGATGCGCTTGAGGTAGGTAAGAGCTACGATTTCTATATTTTACGTGAAGAAGATGATGAAAGCCAATTGACCCTTTCGATGCGTCGTGTTCAACAAGCGTATGCTTGGAAAGAGTTGGCAGCTAAGCTCGATACAGACGAGCTAGTTGAAGGTACCGTTTCTTCAGTGGTTAAGGGTGGTTTGTTGATTGAACTTGCAAGTGGTTTGAGAGGTTTTGTGCCTTCTAGTCACATGAGAAGCCGAAACAATTTGGAATCGCTTGTGGGACAGACGATGCCCTTTAAGCTACTTTCAGTAGATGCGATTCGTAATAACATTATTTTGTCTCATCGTAAAGTAATTGCTGAACAACAGCAAGAAGAACGTAAGGAGCTGTTTTCTAATTTAAAAACAGGTGAAGTGCTTGAAGGTAAGGTTGTTCGCTTAACCAGCTTTGGAGCCTTTGTGGATCTAGGTGGTGTCGATGGTCTCTTGCCCTTGTCGCAAATGTCTTGGCGTTGGGTGGAACATCCTTCCGATTTGCTCGCCATTGGCGAAACCGTTAAGGTTGAAGTCATTGGTGTGGATGAAGAACGCCAGCGTGTAAGCCTTTCCGCTAAAAGCCTGATGAAAGATCCGTGGGAAGAAGTGGCTGAACTGATGGTAGAAGGTCAGCAAGTTGAAGGCAAAATCATGCGTTTAAAGCAATTTGGAGCCTTTGTGGAGATTCATCCTGGTGTGGAAGCCTTGTTGCCTGCTCGTGAACTTCAAAGCTATGAAGAAATTGAAGGCAAGCATGTAGAAGTAGGCATTGTATTGAAAACCTTTATTGTTAAGTTTCAACCCGAAGAACGCCGTATTAGCTTGGGTTTTAGCGAAGCCAGCGTTGCTGATGAAGAACATGTTGAAGTATAGCATTTCATTGTTTTCATACTTTTTAGCGATATATAGCTGATTTTAGAGTTTTTTGTACTTAGACTATTCTGATACCATTTAAACGATTGAATAGTGTATAGGTGTATTCTAGGAGCCTAGACTCGCAGATGTGCTTATGTACAGAGACGTACATAAGCACATCGAGAACCAGGGCGTCAAAGAAGAGACAAGTACCAGAAAATTATCAATTCGGCTATACATAGTTTAATGTAGCTTGATTCGGTACAGGCTTGGCAAAGGTGTTAAAATTTGCTAAAGTATCCATATAGAGTGAAGGTCTGTTTTTTGACACAAAAAGCACTGCCTTTCGGTCACTTAGATGCGTTGACTTCCAGACCTTCAACGCTTTTTGAATGAAGGATAGCACCCTATGGGTAAATCACATACGAACCACGCCCACTTTCAAGACGAATACGCCCTTCGCCACAAGAAGGTAGAAGGCAACGAACACACGAAAAGGCAATCTCGCAACTCAACAAAACAGTGGGAATCCTTGATTGAAGAAGATTTAGATGTCATCATAGATGAAGAAGCTTACCCCTCTTCAGGCGATTACTTCTTGGGCGACTTAGAATAAACGTTTTTTCTTAACGTAAAGCTAGCCGATGAGACCATCGCCTAAGTCAATTTCGCTTGACTTCATCACCAAGGCTTGGTATATGACTTTTTCATCATCATAGCTATTCAATTCGGTACCAAAGGGATCCGCCTTGCGTCGTTCACGTTGGCTGTCCATCAAACGTTTGGCGAGATCCGCAATTTGAAGCACGAGTTCATAGCGGTTTTCGACCTGTTCGTTTAAATCACTGGCGATATTGGTGTGCATGACGGACATAAAAAGGACTCCATTATAACTAATTAGACTTGTGTCTATTTTATGATGCCATAAAAGTGAAGATTCGACAAGCGTTTTGTTTCCAGTCACTAAAAATTTTCGGAATAATATAGTGTTTTAAAGAGTTTTCCGTATAGTAGGCTAGACCAGGAGTCTAGATTATTTTGTGAAGAAGTGTAGATAGACCTACATGACTGAACAAAATAAAGTATAGACATTGTAGGGGAAATTATTTAAAATACTATCCCTTTAACTCTTCTTTGTATAGCCGAGTCTAGTGTTCTGTCAAAGCACGCTACTCCTCTTTAAGTTTATGTTATGATAAAGGGAGAAAAAAGGGGGTCGATCTATGTGGCGTTGGATGTTTTTAGCTTTAATCTTGGGTGGAGCCTTCTTCCCCACCTTGAGCATGACGGCTCACGCTGGCGGAGCCGCTTCAACGCCCTTTCTCATCGCCAAACCTAGCTATGCTTGGCAATTCCCCGATGACCACGGAGAGCATCCCGATTATGCGAGCGAATGGTGGTACACCACGGGGCATTTAAGCACCCCATGGCAAGCCTTTCAAAGCCCCCAACAATTCGGCTATGAAGCGACTTTGTTTAGAATCGCACGACCTGCTTCGGTGAAAAGCCTGACCCTGAAAGCCAGTGAATGGAAGCCTCAACAGCTTTATATGATTCATGTGGCGTTGAGCGACATCACAGGCAAGCGGTTTTATTATAGTAGTGCCTATGAACGGCAAAATCCGTTTCGCAACGTCGTGCAGGTGGAACCGTGGCGATTGATGGCGAAAAGCTTGAGCCTTAAAGAGCATCAAGGGGCGAATAATCGCCTGCCGATTTGGGATCTCAACGTCAACGATACCGCATTTTCACTGGATTTACGCCTTGTTCCGCAGAAAGACAAGGTCTTTCATGGCACGAAAAACGGCTATTCCAAGAAGGGCAATTGTGCCAGTTGTGCTTCGATGTATTATAGTTTTACAGACCTTTTTAGCTCGGGTAAGGTGACGGTGAAGGATGCCAAAAAACCTGAAAACCCCCGTATTTACAAGGTTTTCGGCAAAAGCTGGTTTGATCACGAGTTTGGTTCGTCTCAACTCACGAAAACCCAAGTGGGCTGGGATTGGTTCGCCATTCAGCTCGACAATTGCCATGAGCTGATGCTGTATTTCATGCGTGAAAAAGACGGCTCGATCTCTCCGCAAAGTGGGGGGACTTGGGTGGATGAAGCAGGCAAGGTGAGTCGTTTGACAGCCAAGGATTTGGACATCAAGGTCTTGAGACGGTGGAAAAGCACTCGTAGCAAGGTTTTGTATCCAAGTGCGTGGGCGTTGGAGGTTTCTGCTTTGTCGCTCAAGCTTAGTGTAACGCCTACGCTTGCCAACCAAGAGCTGTATTTCCCCAAGCAAAAGGCGTTGAGCTATTGGGAGGGGGCGAGCGTCGTAAAAGGGATGCTTGGCAAAAATGACGTGCAGGGCAAGGCGTATGTGGAACTCGCCGGCTATGCGAGCAAGCTTAATTTCTGACACACAAAAGTCGATTTTCGACACACGAAACCCCTGTTTCTGACACATAAAACCCTCGTTTCTGACACACAAAACCTTCACTTTCGACACACAAAACCCTCGTTTCTGACACACACAATGAATGAAAAAATGAATTTGTCATCTTGAGCGGAGCGAAAGATCTCCTCCCCATCTTGGGAGATCCTTCACATGCGTTCAGGATGACATGTTTAATTTTCAAGGAGCCACTCTTTTTCAGCATGACATTTTTTCAAGGGTTTGCCTAGTGC
>JAJTHC010000096.1 GCA_021299615.1 Vampirovibrionales bacterium | reverse complement strand
CGGCCGTAAAGACTGCAGGCAGCGACAATACTCGAGGGGTGACCCTCCGGAAAGATAGCCCTTCGCCTAACTCCCTTTTAAACAACAATGCCCCCACGATCCCGAAGGTTTGTGGGGGGATTATCCTTGAGTATTCTGTTTTAAATAAATAACTAACCTTTTAAAGCTTTGCCGACTCTAAAATAAACATTGCCCCAACAAAACCGATGGCTTGGCATTTTTACGTGCTTCAGGTAGAATGAAAACAGTTTCATTTTGACTAAAAGGATTTTACATTATGGTTTACACACTCGTTTTAATTCGTCACGGGCAGAGCGAATGGAATCTTTCCAACCGATTCACAGGCTGGCATGATGTCGACTTAACCCCCCAAGGCGTGCAAGAAGCCCAAGACGCTGGCAAACTCCTTAAAGAAAAGGGTTACGGATTTGATTTAAGCTTCACCTCTCTGCAAAAACGAGCCATTAAAACGCAAAACAACGTCCTCGATGCCATGGATGAACTCTACATTCCTGTCGTGAAAGACTGGCACCTCAACGAGCGTCACTACGGCACCTTGCAAGGGCTAGACAAAGGCGAAACCGCCCAAAAATACGGCGACGAACAAGTGAAAATCTGGCGACGTAGCTATGATATTACGCCTCCTCCCTTGACGAAAGATGATCCTCGTTACCCAGGGCATGACGCTCGTTACGCCCACTTGAGCGAAGCTGAACTCCCCCTCACCGAAAGCTTGAAAGAAACCGTCGCCCGAGTCGTGCCTTACTGGCAAACGGCGATTGCTCCTGAAGTGAAAGCGGGCAAGCGTGTGTTGATTGCGGCTCACGGCAATAGTTTGCGTGCTTTAGTTAAGTATTTGGATGATTTAAGCGAAGCCGAAGTTCTTGAACTCAACATTCCCACAGGGCAACCGCTGGTTTATGAGTTGGATGAAAATCTTAAGCCGATTAAGCACTATTACCTAGGCGATGCCGATGCCATTCAAGCGGCGATGCACGCTGTTGCTTCTCAAGGATCTTCTAAATAAGTAGTCACGAATACTTTCAAGAAATGAAAAAATGAGATAAGGTAGCATTCATGCACGCATCGCTTTTACAAGAATCGCACTTGCCTTTGTACCGCAAGTATCGCCCCCAAAGCCTGCCTGAACTGGTGGGTCAAAAAGCGGTGGCTCAGACCTTAAGCAATGCTATTGCCTTGAACCGTATTTCCCATGCCTACTTGTTCACCGGCCCCCGAGGCACAGGCAAGACGTCATCGGCTCGCATTTTGGCGAAATCGCTGAATTGTGTGGAAGGCCCTACGGCAAACCCCTGCCAAGTCTGCGATTCGTGCGTGAACATCACCGCTGGCAACGATTTGGATGTCATCGAGTTTGACGCCGCCTCTAACGGAGGCGTTGAAGATGCTCGCCACTTGATTGAATCGTGTCAATTTGCACCGCTCGCAGGGCGTTACAAGATTTACATCATCGATGAAATTCATATGCTCTCATCTCAAGCCTTTAATGCCTTGTTGAAAACCCTTGAAGAACCGCCTGACAAGGTCATCTTCATTTTTGCAACCACAGAAGCACACAAGGTTTTGCCGACGATCGTATCACGCTGTCAACAGTTTATGTTCAACCGCATCCCTACGGCGGATATTCACCAGCACCTGATTGAAATCTGCCAAAAGGAAGGCTTGACGATTGAGTCTAACGCCTTGTTGCACTTGGCTCGTAAGGCGCGTGGGGGCTTGCGTGATGCCTTGTCGAACTTGGATCAAGCGTCCGTGTTGGCTCGTGGCAAGCAGGATGCCTTTAGCTTGGCGGAACTCATCGAGTTCCTAGGCGAAGTGCCTGAAGAGCAAATGCTGGCGTTGGCGGAAGGGCTGATTGAGCATGATGCACAAGCCGTTTTGAAGTACATTGGCGAGTTCAATCACAAGGGCATTGAAGCACGGCAAGTGATAAAACCCCTGATGATGAGCTTGCGTCACCTGTTGATTGCCACCGCCGTGGGTGCGGATGCCCTGACCGCCGACGATTTGGATACCTCTGAAGCGGTGGTGGAAAGCGTCAAGCGTTTGGCACCTTTGGTGAACTCCGCTCAAGTGGCGACGATTATGAATGCTCTGAACCAGCTGGATCAAGACATTCGCCATGCCCAAGAACCGTCTTTGAATTTGGAAGTGGGCTTGCTGGCGATTTGCATGAATGCCATGCCTCACGATATGAGCGCTTTGCTGGAGCGTTTGGAAGCCCTTGAACATCAGCTCAACCAGCTCAAACAAGGAGGCATCACGCATGCCCCTGCTCCACAACAGCAAGCCCCAGTCTACCGATCGGCTCCGCCTCCGTCGGGTCCTCCGCCGTATAACCCGTCGGCTCCAGTGGCTCAAATGCCTGCTCCGCAAGCGATGCCCCCTGTGATGCCTAGCCCTCAAGCGAGTCCAGCCCCAGCCCCACGACAAGCTCCAGCACCTCAACCGCAACCGTCTGCCCCTGCTCCGAGCAATCTGCAAGATTTACATCAACGGATTTGTGCCTTAATCGGCTCGGGTGCGGTGCGTCCGCTCTTTTTACAGCACGTGCATATTGTCGAACATACCGATCAAAAATTGACCTTGTCTTGCAAGAGTGCCGCCCTGCTCAAAATGATGCAAACGCCCGACAAACTAGGGCATTACAAGAATGCCGCCGCCCAAGTCTTGGGCAAAGAGCTTCACATTGCCTTTCAAGTGGGGACGAGTTCGCCTCCGCCAGCGATGAATGCTCAACCTGCTCGATCGAACGTCGTCGCTCCGCAAAGCAATCCGCATAATACGCTAGAAGGGCAAACGCTTATTCCTGTCGAGGTGGCGACGCCTGCTCCTCCGCAAGTCGCCGCTCCGCCTGTAGCGATGCCTCCTCAAGCCCCGAAAGCCCCAGCCTCCTTGGATGCCATGCCGTCCTTGAGCTTTGATGACACGCCTCCGATGCCTTCTTCGAGCGAGCCTCCGCCCTTATGGGAAGATGAAGACGCCGTGTCACCTGTTGTGCAGGCAAGCCCAGCCTCTATCGCCGTTTCAGCTCCTGTGACAGGCTCGGTGACGATTCAAGGGTCTGGCGATGATTTGGAAGAATCAAAATCGCAGGCCCTGACGTTGTTGAAGGCGACGGATATTGAAGTCACCACCGTGGATGATGAAGATGCTGGTGCTATTCAAGGCACGCTCCTTGGCGTGGGTGAAGGCATCGAAGAAGACTAGCGTTTGTTTTTTAAGCCTTCAATGTATTCTATGAACTCGCTCCATGTAGTGATATTGGGAATACCAAAGCTTTGACAGGCACTTTCTAACGAGGTGGGGAAGTTAACTTTTCCCGTATTATCTTTTGAGGTTGAGGCGTAGTATGTAATCGTTTCTGAAGGCTGGGTTGGATCGAACGAATATACAGGTACCTCTGTAAACAAATTGGTTAAGGTACGTGGGTTAGTTCCAACTAAAAATCCACCTGAGGGTTGTGTGTGTGTTATTTTAATAGGGCTTGCTGCAGATACCTTTTCACGAAAAAAACAAATTCCGTTTTTCACTTTGTTTTTTTGTTCTGGAATTGTGTGAACGATTGTTGAGGTAACTGGCTTGTCTCGTGTTTTATAGGTAAACGTTTGTTCCTGCGGCAAAGTAAGAAGTGCCTTACCCCCTTTTGTATCTTCTGTATACTGATAAGTGCCTTTCTCTGTCCTTAACTCTAGATCAGACGATGTTATTATCTTTTTTCTCGGGTCTTGGGTATGGTTTAAGTGGTATAAAAGTCTAGGTTTAACTTTATTATTGTTAACTTCTCTTTTGAAAACGCTTACAGCTGTTTCACTTTCATCGAATTTACTAAAAATGAGTTGAAACCAATTTGGCATAACTTTTAAGATCCCAGAAATATTAGCATTTTCTGGAAGCACTCTATCAAAAAGATACAACATCTTTTTTTGCGTAATACCCTCTTTTTGAGGCACAAGTGGATACAGACAATTTTCAAAAATACTCGATGTATTCGCCCCCACACGAGCCGTGTTGGCTGGATGAGTGTTCGACACCGCAGGCAATACAGGTAAAGACGGAGCAAACGCATTAAGTTTCATCATAAAATTAGACCTTATGGATATTAAAAGAGAGGGAATCAACTAAAACTATAAAAGCAGGTGAAAGAATTCTTGGAACCCCTTTCATCATTATTTCACAAACAAAATAATATCCTGATAGTAATCCGCTTCAATATCGATCCGCCATAACGCTTCTGCTTGTTCAGCACTGCGTTCTTTCAGCGTGTCCAACAAGGCGAACTCATCGTCCACCGTTAAGCCGTTGTCTCCATACAGGCAGAGGTAAACCGCCATGCTGTCTAGGGCGGGCTTGTCGCCTTCCCACGGCGTAGCGTCTTCGGCTAGGGCGTTGAAGGCAGTTTCGTATTCGCTAAAGCGTTCGTGATTGACATCCATGAGGCATTCCTTTTTTCTGTTTAAACGTTGTGGAAAGGCTTTCCGTTCTGTCCCCCCTCCTAATTTTAGGAGGGCAAAAAACTTTCTCATTCACGAAGTGAATCTACTCCTTTAGGAAGGAGAGGCTGGGAGAGGAAACCAACGGTTTTCTTTCCCAAGAGAAAAAGTTTTAACTTTTTCGACAGGTTAGGGGGCGGTTAAACTCACCAAAGGAGCTAGGGTTTAACCTCACCCTCGAACGTCTTTCAGACGTTCTCTTCCCTCTCCTAAAATTAGGAGAGGGGACAGGAACAGGGCGTTCTCACTAAAAAGCACATTTAATGATTGATGCCACTTTATGTTAGTGATACCTTTACTATACATGAAACATAATCCTAACGAAATGAGACCCCCTACGAATGCCCACCGCCACGCCCGAAACCGTTAAACCCCTCAACATTAGCTTCGTCCACCTCGGATGCCCCAAAAACCTCGTCGACACCGAAACCATGCTCGGTTCCTTGGAACAAGACGGTCACACGATTGTTGCCGACGAAACCGATGCCGATATGGTGCTGGTGAACACCTGTGCCTTCATTGAAGAAGCCCAAAAAGAAAGCGTTCAAACCTTGGTACGACTGGCAGAAGGTGGTAAGCGTTTGTTGATTTCAGGGTGCTTGGCTCAAAAGTTTCAAGGCGAACTCCTCGATTTATTCCCCGAAGCCGATGCCGTGGTGGGGACGCATCAAGTCGCCGATGTCGCTAGCGTCGTCCGCAAAATCCAGCAGGGCGAGCGTGTCCTGGCGATCCAGCAGGATCCCACGTATTTGTTGCAGGACGACAGCCACCGCCGTCATGTGACCATGGGAGCCAGCGTCTATGTGAAGGTCTCGGAAGGCTGCGATTACCGATGCAAGTTTTGCATCATCCCTTCGATGCGTGGCAATTTGAGAAGTCGCACGGTTGCCAGTATTGAAGCCAGCGTCAAAGAATTGGTGAACAAAGGCGTGAGCGAAATTGTACTGATTGGTCAGGACAACACCAGCTACGGTCGAGACATCGACACGGATTTGCCCACTTTATTGAAAACGCTGAATCAAATTGAGGGGATGAAGTGGCTCCGCTTTTTGTATGCCTACCCCAATAATCGCTTGAATCAAGAGTTGTTGGACACCATTCGTGAATCGCAACACATCGTGAAATATCTCGATTGCCCGCTTCAGCATACGCATCCTGATATGTTGAAACGCATGAGCCGTCCGATTATTGACACGGTGGAATGGGCGAAATGGGTGCGAGCCAGCATCCCAGGGGTGAAGCTTCGCACGACCTTTATTGTGGGCTTTCCTGGTGAAACGGAAGAAGAGTTTCAGCACCTGAAAGAAACCGTCCGCCAAGTCGAATGGGATCGCTTGGGCGTCTTTGAATACAGCGATGTCGACACCGCAGCCAGCACGGATTTGCCCGACAAAGTTCCTGCGGACGTGAAAAAACGCCGTCGCCACGAGATTATGGAAATCCAGCAGAAAATCAGCTACCGCAAGAATCAAGCGATGTTGGGGCAGATTATTCCTGTGGTGATTGACGAAATTCGAGCATCAGGCTTGATTGTGGGTCGTAGCCAGTGGGATTCCCCCGAAATCGACAACCAAGTCCTCATCAAACAAAGTTCGCAAAACATCATTCCGGGAGACCTCGTCGCCGTGAAGATCGGGCAAGTCACGCCGTATGATCTCAAAGGCGAGATTGTGTCCTTGTGGGATGATGCGATGAGTCCGACCTTGTTAAGTCTTTAGTTTCTTTAGTCGTCAAGCTAAACCTTTAGTTTATTTAGCTTTTTTGAAAAACTAAATCTTTAGTCGTCAAAACTAAACCTTTATCTTTAAAAACTAAATCTTTAGCCTTTAAAACTAAACCTTTAGTTTCTTTAGTTTTGAATCATGAAACACGAATCGTGAAGGAAAGGAAATACGTTCAAATGCTCAAAAAAACGCTTATTTCGCTTTCCCTTTTATGGCTTTGTGTGAGCTTGAGTAGCTGTCAGTCTTCGGAAGAAAATCCGCTCATCAAAGCGGGTGCGATGCACGGCTATGAAGCCTTAAACCCTGATGAAGAAGCCCTTTTACGGATTCGTATGGCGTTTATTTTAAAGCACATGCAAACGCTGGATTACCCCTTTTTGTTGGACACGTGGCAGTTGCCTGAATTGGCGAAGAATCCCGTGTATCGCACCCAATTTTTGAATCTGATGTACTGTGCGGATCGCTTTTTGGGGCATTTGCAAAGCTATGAAGCGGATCGCATGGTGCTGTTGAAAGAAAGTGATGCCAGCCCCTTGGGCGAAACGGCTTATGTCGTGCATGTCTTGACGTCTCGAGAGCATGCCGTGCGTGTGGAAGAGCAATTTCGCTTGGTGCAAGCAGGTTTGGATTACAAATGGCTCGGTTATTATGTGAAAGTCCGCAATAAGCCCGCTTTTTACAATTGTGCCAGTCGTATTCGTTAAAATTAAGAGGAAAAACCCATGATCATTCCTATTTTAGACGGCAAAGCAGCCCAAAACTATATAGAATCCACCGTCAAAGGTGTGACGGATCCACACGCCCACGCCCAAAATCTGGCGACGACCCACGCCGTTGAAGGCATCATACAAGATGTCATCACCCACGGCGATGCTAGCCTCTATCAACTCGCCCAACGCTTCAACGATGCCCTTGAAGCAGGCGAACCCATCGCCTTGAGCGAAAAAGACTGGCAATCGGCGTGTGATCGCATTCCTGAAGACGTCAAAGCATCCTTGGAAGAAGCTGTGGCGAATATCCGCTTATTTGGCGAAAAAATGATGCAATCCCTGCCAACAGAGCCTATTCTTTATGAGCATCACGGTTACCGCACAGGCTTTGTGCTAAGACCTGTCGAAAAAGTCGCCTGCTATGTGCCTGCTGGACGCTACCCTTTGGTGTCTTCCGCCATGATGACGGCCATCACCGCCCAAGTCGCAGGCGTGAAAGAACTCGTTTTGCTGTGTGCCAATCCCGCCGATGAAATCTTGTATGTCGCACAACTCGCAGGCGTTCAGAGCGTCTTCAAAATCGGCGGTGCACAAGCCCTCGCTGCGGTGGCGTACGGCACGACGCAAGTCCCCAAAATGGATATGGTCGTTGGACCAGGAAACCGCTTTGTGGTGGAAGCCAAACGCCAGCTCAACGGACGCATCGGGATTGATTCGCTCGCAGGGCCTTCCGAAGCCTTGCTCATTGTGGATGAAACGGCTAATTTGAGCTTTGTTGCCAGTGATTTGCTCGGGCAAGCGGAGCATGATCCTGATGCTCGAATTACGCTGTTGACGCATGATGCTCAAGTGGCTGACGCCTTGCAAGCGGAGTTGGAATCGGCGTTGAAACTACTGGATTTGCCCGCTTTTGTGAGAGATAGCAGTCTAAAAAATAGCGTGATTCTCATCACAAAGGATCTCGATGCGTCTATCCAAATTGCCAACCAGCTCGCCCCTGAACACTTGCATTTGCACGGCAAAGCGGTGGAAGCTCGTCAAGACGAATTGACGCATTACGGCACGCTATTTGTCGGCGAATACGCCACGATCGCCCATGGAGATTACTGTGCAGGTCCAAACCATACGCTACCGACTTCGGGATCGGCTCGCTTTAGTTCGTCCCTCTCGCCGATGACTTTCTTGCGTGTGCAGAACATTTTAGAAGTCACCGCATCGAACAGTTACTTGAATGAGTTGACGGCAAATCTAGCGAACCTCGAACATTTAACGGCTCATGCGTATTCG
>JAJTHC010000132.1 GCA_021299615.1 Vampirovibrionales bacterium | reverse complement strand
TGATAATTTTCTGTACAGTGTCTATACGTTGTCGCTACGATTATTTTGTTCTGTTATGTAGGTCTGTCTACACGCCCTCACAAAATAATCTAGGCTCCTAGTCTAGCCTACTGTACAGAAAACTCTAAATTCAGCTATAGTGACCTTTTGATTCCAATCGCTTTAGAGGTCATACTTCTTAACTGGGCATATATAGGGATCATTTGGTTGTCTATAGGAAGATGTAATGCCTCATTTCTTAAGCCGTTGCTATGTGCTTGAATTTCTTTTGCAAAAAGCCTTTCAAGTGCATTAAGTTCTTCTGTACTTATTAGGTTCAATATTGCCTTCCCTATTGCAAACTCACCGTTTTTTTCAAGCTGTCGGAGAATGAAACTTTTACTTTTTATTATGTCAAGTGAAGAACCCTTCATGTTGGTACTTGAAGGATGAGGAGTCAGATTCTCTGCAAGCAAGTTAATAAGTATCCTTCTTATTTCAGATATACTATTCCCTATATCAAAAGCTTCTTTAATATCAGCATCGGAGGGTACACCATGAAGAGCTTTACTAATGGTGCTTTGAATTGTATGCGTTAATTCATGTGCAGTAACCTTAGTGGGATTTAGACCTGCTTTAATAGTTTGACGAACTTCTTCTGGTAGGTCTTCGGGAATATTTACTTGTTCATTAATGAGCATATGACCCTTTACAAATGGCTCAGTAAGACTTGTATCAAGCCAAACACCTTCTACGTGTGTTTTCAATAAATTTTCACCGTTTTGTCTCAAACTTTCTATTTGCTCAGGAGTGCCATGATTACTTAGGTCTTCCAAAGTACTCTTGACGAATGATTGAGGATCCGTATGCACTGTAACTTGAGGAGGCACCCAATTAGAGAGTTGAAAGGTATCTTGATAGTAAGTTTTATTTTGTTCCAATATACTTAGAGCTTCATTTAAAGCCTGTTGCGGATTGCTAGAGTGTTTAATAAAAGGCTCTAAAATTCCTTGAACACCTGCTTCTGGGTTTCCGTCTAGTATCCTGCGTGTATGCTGTATTACTTGCTTCATTCCTGAATTTGCTGATATTGTCATGAGGTCTAAAATTTCCTTATAATTTTCGAAACAATAATTTATCCTATAGAAGGATCTACAAAAGTGTAAATCACTCCTTGTAAAAGCTTAATACATCGTGAAAACAATTCTGTGCTTATTTGACAGTAAGCATTTACAATTATTATATTTTAGCCATTTTTAGAGTAGCTTTACTTTTGCATATATTTCTATAGAAAGATCTAAATAATAGTGGGTTTTAAGCACTGGAAAACAGGTCAAAAAGATGTCACACTAAAGAAGAGTAGTTCTTTGAAAACGGAAGAAATATTGACATATAACATAAAAACAGTATATAATTTGCATGGAGATTATAAGATCTCACCTCAAAATACGATCGTATTGTAAATTACATCTAAGTAAGGCTGGTTTATCGTGGTAAAAAAATATTCTGACGAGTTTTTCTTTAATATTGACGATTTACGTAAATTTACCCCCCCCCCCCTCGATCGTCAGGACAACAAGTTACAAGAGAACCAACTTCCGTATGCTTACTTAAATAGTGCATCGTTATCAATACCGTCTGACGCTGTAAGGCAAAAGGCGTTTTCTACACATAAACGGATAGAAACTTTGAGTGTTAAAAGTCAGACGAAAATCTACGAGGACACAAGAGAGAAAGCAAAGCAACTGCTAGGTTTGACTCATTCAGAGTACGTGGTTTTTGGAAGAAACGCAACCGAAGCATCTAGCCTCTGTTATTGGTTAGCAGATTTAAAAAAGGATGATAGAGTCTTATGTTCGAATATCGAACATGACTCGATGCAAAATATATTTTTATACCATCAGGATCATGGTAATGACAAAAGGACTTTAAATAAATCAAGTTGGCCGTTTTGGTTTTATCGAGAAACACAAAAATTTGAGCTTATGGACTCCATTCCCACGGAAGTAAATTTGGATTTTTTCGGTTTACACGATTTAGAAACAAATACTTTAAAACAAACTTTTCGCAATTTAATACACGAGAAAACGAAGGCAGTTTTAATCAGTCATGTCAGAAGAGATACAGGACAAGCCATACCTGTTAATAAAATTATTTCTTTGCTAAGAAGCATAAAACCTAATTTATTTATTTTGGTGGATGGCACTCAAGCGATGGGGAATCTTCCAAAAGTAAATTTTGATCTTATTGACTGTAATGCTTACGTAGCATCTCCTCACAAAACACTTAACAGTGAAGTTATTGGGGTTTTGTACTTAAACCCTAAATATGTTACAAAAGAACAGCTTTCTAAAAAATTACAAAATTTATCCCCTTTTACTCAACAAAAAATAATAACAGGTATGCTATCTTCTAAACTAAACATTCCTGCAAACTCTTTAGAAACTATTTCTCCTTCAGATACGGTCGGCTTTTTGGAAGTTTTAAAACGACTTCCTCGTCAAGATGCCTCAACATACAATTTTGTTCATTTCTTTAAAAAACGGCGTGCTATAAAAAAAGAATTTTTAAATTTATTTGGTAAAATCACAGCGTATGACAACTGTTTTAAAGTTGAAGTCCCGCAGAAGCCTAGTCAAACCCCCTTTATCCTAAGTTTAAAAGTTATAGGGCAAGATTATTATGAACTTGCTGAAAAACTTTCCAGTTTAGGATGTTTTGTAACCGCCACTTTTGATAAAAGTAACCCACAAGATAAATTTCTTCGCCTTAGCTTTCAACACAGCACAAAGCGGAAAGAAATACACTATTTTATAAAAGTTTTACAGGGACTTCTGAAATCAGGAATTTGATTATAATGAAATTACTTTTTTGCGTGAATAAAGACATTCATAGTTTCGTATTTATTAGGGGTCTTCTAGAACATTTTAAACCCTTCAAGTATTCCATTTTTTATACGAGTGGGGTAGGGAAAAGTTCTGTACAGCCTCCCACACTGTTGCAAGAACTTACTTTCATTGAACGCACTTTCCCTAGTCAACTGGAAGTAGAAGATTCGTCCTTATTTTGGAACGTCTTTCATGCTTCTGCTATTCGAATGCTGGAAGTCTCTTCTTTTTCTCCTCAAGACTTATATGCCGCCATGCAGGATGAAGCACCAGACGTGGTCATTTCTGTTCGATTTGGAAAAATTTTCAAAGGAAACACACTGAGCATAGCCAAACATCCCATTCTTAATATGCACTCGGGTTTGCTTCCGCAATACAGAGGCATTTTAGGTACATTTTGGAGCTTCCTTCATCAACAGCCTTATTACGGTTACACCATTCACACCATCGATGATGCAACCATTGATACAGGACATATTTTGCACCAGAAACGATACCCTACTCAAGAAGCGGGTTCTCTGTTTTCTGCTATTCATGGTTTATACAAGCCTGCTTCTGAACAAATGATTGGCTTGCTCAAGCACGTTGAAACGCACGGTATTCTCCCTTCGGGTCACCCCCAAGAAGGAGTAGGAGCCTATTATAGTACGCCTACGATGCAAGATTGCGATCTGTTCTGCACACAGTCTATACGTTCTGTTTACACCAAAGAAGACCTTAAAGTGGTAAGGGAACTATTATCTGTACCTTCGGTATTAAGAAATATAAAGAAACATAACCAAACGTAACAATGCAGGTCATGCTTTGTTTTTCTGTTTTATACTATAAATTACAGAGATTGGTTCGATGCTTTCAATAAAGTATCGCCGTTTTTAAAGTTTTCTTGCTATTTAGGACACCCCCTTGCTATGATGTCACTTTTTTATACAGGATCTTACCAAAACGTCACCCTCAATTTGGTGGCTCATCACCTGATTTTAAGCATGGTGCAATTGCATATTCGTCTGCACCAAATCTGCCTGAAAAAAGGTGATTACAGTACCGTTTCATCGCTTAAAACGCACCTAAAATCGCACACCTTGGGTGTTTTATTGCAAACACGACGCCTCCTTTCCCCTGAAAATGCCTTGTCCTTAGAATCGACCTTGGCTCAATTGAATGGTTTTCAACTGGAAACCAAGCGGTTGGCTCGCCTGATGCACGCCTTGCATCCGCAACAGCCGAAAGTCGAATTGTCTCATGTACTCAATAGCCTGATGCCTCTGTCATTTCTCGCCCATAAAGACAGCCGCGTCATCGTCATGGACAGCCCAACAGCTGCCATCGACTGGCCTTTAGACAGTGTTTTGGTCGAGCGTTTGCCGTCTGTGTTTCACGCTTTACCCACGCAGTGGGTGGTGGCGACTCGTTCTTACCTGCATACGTGGGCGGAACAGTTGTACCCCGACTTGCAAGCCAGTAACCCCAGCCTTTCGCCCGAATGGTTAACGGCAGTGACGGCTCACGTCTTAGGCGTTCGCCTCCTAGGCACGGCTTATTATGCGGAGTTTGTGGTTTCTGAACTGGTGCGTCGTGATTTTACAACGCTGGTGAAGATTGAGCCGATCTTATTTGAAGCCCTCAACTTTTTTAGCACGGTGACATCACAAGCCGTGCGTTTACACGGTATTACGGAAACCCTTTCCGAAGACTTGAAGCTCAATGCCAAGCGAAACGAAGAAAGCGAAGTCGTGGATGTGCCTGCTTTACTCCGTGTGCTTGAAAAGCATGTTTTGGCGGAAGATAGCTTCACGGAAAAGCATGTGGGCTATGCCCTGCGTTTGTTGGAGCGTCTAAAGGCAGGTTTGCCTGTTTCAGCCTTGCAACACCATGATTTAAACGAAGTGTGGGACAAGTTGCACGCCCTTGGCTTGACGGATGAAAGCACCGAAACGCCTGATTATAAAGCCTTGCACGAGCAGAATGCCATTTATCAATTGATGGAACAAGTCGGTGAAACGCCTGTGGGCGTGCGTGAAATGTTGCTCGCCGCATGGATGCACCGTTTGGAAGAGGCACCCGACGTGTTGAGCTATTTTAACGAACTCGACGAAGCCGAGGTTTGGCAAGCGTGGGAAGCCTTCTATCGTGGGGAAGAAGCCATGCAACAACGCTTTATTAAGTCCATTGAAACGGCGGAAGTGCATCAAGTCCTCATGGGGCAGTCTCGCCGTCATTTTCGTGTGAAGACGCCTTCTGCCAATGGGCAAGCGTCTTTGCCTCAAAAGCAGTCGGTGGCATCCAAGCAACCTAGTTTTGTATAGAAAAGGATTTTTCTTATGACGATTATGAATGAATCTCAAATACTTGCACGCTTGGTGCATCCCGACCCCGAAAAACGCTTGATTATTACGCCGTTGATTGCCCCCAATGAGCAGTTTGGTCCAACTTCCTTGGATTTACGCTTAGGCACCGATTTCCAAGTCATGCGACGTTCCAACTATACGCACGTGGATCCCCTCGACAACCCTGAACACCTACAACAAGAAATGAATGAGTTGTGGGAATGGATCCGTGTACCTGTGGGGGAACCCTTTGTCTTACACCCCGGTGAGTTTGCACTGGCATCAACCTTGGAACATGTGACGATTCCCCTCGATTTGTCGGCTCGTTTAGAAGGGCGTAGCACGTGGGGACGCTTAGGGCTTCAGATTCACGCCACCGCAGGCTTTGTGGATCCTGGTTTTTCGGGAACCTTGACCTTTGAGCTGTCGAATGTTTCGATGGTGCCATTGCCGTTATATCCTGGTGTCAGGGTGTCTCAAATCTGCTTCTACCAAGGGCAGGAAACCTTGTTGCCTTATGCGAAAAAACGTTTCAGCAAATACAGCGGAAAGCCTTCTACGGCGGCATCCGCCTTTTATCGAGACCCTGAATACGCCCGATTAAGAACCGCCTTAGAAGAAGAAGGTCGTCGTGTCTTGGTTTAAAATGACGGCTAAGCAAGATGCCCTGAAACAAGTGGCAGATGCTTTAAGCAACCATACTTATTTCAAGCTGATTTGTGGGGCAAGCTTTCACGATGTCGACAAAATCAACGCCCTCGTGCAGATTTACGCCCAAGCAGGCATCGATTGTGTGGATGTCGCTTGTGAGCCTCACGTGCTAAAAGCCGTAGAAGACGCCTATCAGCTTTTGCCTATAGATACCCCCAAACCGCTAGTGATGGTGAGTTTGGATGTGGATGGGGATCCGCATTTTCGTAAAATCCACGTCACCCGTTCGGCTTGCGTCGATTGCGAAGCCTGCTTGCCCGCTTGCCCTGTCGATGCCCTGTTTATGGATGCGGATCATCAGTTCCAGATCAATAGCGATCGTTGCTATGGGTGTTCTCGATGCCTACCCACTTGCCCGAGCGATGCCCTGTATTTTCAACCGACTCACGCCTTGCCCGAAGCCTTACTTGAGGTGTTGAAGCATCCGCTGGTGGGGGCGGTGGAATTGCATGCGAATCACTTGGAAATAACCAGCCTTCAAAGGCTTTTTGACGCTTTGGGGACTAGCCTTTCTCAAAAATGGATCTCCCTCTGTTTTCGTCCTGCGGAACATACTGCTGACAAGGTAAATACGTATTTGGATCGCTTTAATGCCTTGTGTGAATCGGTTCAGCCTTACGGTGTGATGCTTCAAATCGACGGCAATGCCATGCAGGCGGACGAATTGTACCAGTCGAGCTTGCCAGCGTTAGCTGGAGCCACCGCTTTAGCCGAACGCTGGAAGACTCGATTCCCCGTAACGCTTTCAGGGGGCATTAATGCGGAAACGGCTCGCTTGCTTGAAGAGGAGGCTCACCAGTGGATTGCAGGCGTCGGCATGGGGACGCTGGCTCGCAAGCGAGTTTGGCATTATTTAGACGATGAGGCGACGTTTCCCCAAGCCCACGCCGTGGCATCGTATTTGGTGGGGGCGTTTAAGAAGTGAAAAATGAGAGGTTTAAAGATTCCTCCAAATACCCTCTCCTAAAATTAGGAGAGGGGACAGACAGGAGCCGATTCAC
>JAJTHC010000093.1 GCA_021299615.1 Vampirovibrionales bacterium | reverse complement strand
GTCGTTGTCTGTTGGACGGGTTGTTGAATTTGTTGTGGGGCTGGAGGCACGTTTGTTTTGGTAATTAAGTCATTGGCTTCGTTTGAAAAGTCTTGCACCATCCTGTTAATGGAACTTGGTGTTGACACGTCATACTGAGGAGCCGTGCTTGTCTGCTGTTGAGGCGTTGTTTGCGGGATTTGACCCACATATTGTTGTTGTAGCTGTTGTTGCCTCTGTTGTATCTGCTGAAGCTGAGCAGGATCCGTCGTATTCACAACCTGTTGCTGTACAGGCTGTTGGGTGTATGTCGTTTGCGGTTGATTAGGATTCACCATATTATTTGGCGTACCCGCCGTAGGAGCCACGGTTTGTATGGGTTGCTGTGTCATATAATTATAATTGGGTTGTATCGTAGTCATGGAATTGTCCTTCAGATTGTGCTTTTAAAATTGGTGTTGATGGTCTTAAACAAACCACTGGCTTTGAAAGCCTGTGGGAATGCCGTTCGTGGCGGCAGGTGCCAAGTTAAACGGGGCGGAATAGACGTCTCCTGCTGTGACGTAGCCTGTGGGTTCGAACTGTTTTTGCGGAAACAAGGGAGCGTTACTCACGTTAAACAAGGCTTGCCCCATAGGGGAAAGCTGTGTACTGCCTAAGTCACCAGGATTGTGAGAATACGCCGAGCGATCAAAAGAACGAATCGTGCGAGGATCTGCCCCCGAAAGAGTGATTGCCGTAGGTACGATGCCGTAGGATTCGATTGAATTGGCTTCTTGCAATAATTGGTTGACGCTACTGCTGGTGGTTAAGTTGCCTTGCTCAATGTTCAAACCAAATTCCTGATTATACTTCGGGCTAGAGCGAAGCCAGTAATCATTGGCGGTTTGCGAAGGTTGTAAGGCACCAAAAACCATGGCGTCGTGTCCTTTGTGTTAAAAATTGAGTTTTTGCAGATTGTTCTAAAAAATGATGTTCCAAAAGCATAAAACCCGTTTAGGTCTGTTCTTGTGCTAGGTATCGCTTAGTGCTAGAATGGAGTTATGTTTTCAATTGCTCAACATATTTTATTTGAAGTACCCACTCGTCTGATTTTTAGAATCGGGCAAGCGGTGATGATTTATTTTGATGCCCTAAAATGGGTACCCCAAGGACGCATTCGCTGGCAAGCCAGCTTTGAGCAGGCGGCTCGTGTGGGGGTGGAATCCATTCCTATGGTGGTGATTCTCGCTATGATTGGGGGAGGCGTACTCTCGCTTCAGCTATGTCACAACCTTGGCTCTTCAGGGGGGGATGCTTATGTGGGGGCGTTAGTCGCTTTGGCGACGGTGCGAGAAATTGCTCCGATCTTTACGGCGTTGGCATTAACGGCTCGAAACGGCACGGCGATCGCCAGTGAGTTGGCTCACATGAGCATTAGCGATCAAGTGGATGCCATGAAAGTCCTGCAGGTTTGCCCCAGTCGCTATTTAGTGCTTCCTAGAGTATTGGCATGTTTATTGATGACCCCTTTGCTTTCAATTATTGCGGCAACAACCGCTATTATTAGTGGTATGGTCGTGGCTAAAATGGATGTTGATATGCACTACAGTTTTTTTATGACGTCTATTTATAATTATTTGAAGCCAAACGACTTGGGGCAAATGATGGTTAAAGGTTTGGTGTTTGGTGTTTTACTCGGCATGGTGAGTGTGCAGTACGGCATGACGGCAAAAGGTGGCTCTCGAGATGTGGGCTTGGCTGCGATGAAAACCGCCGTTTGGGTTTCGGTGACGGTTTTGCTAGCAGACTTGGGTTTGACTTGGATTTTTAGAACCTTGAGTTAATACCAAATGCTATTCCATCTAAGAATTGGTATTTTTGCGGACGGATGAAATTCCTACTACAAAAGCTTTTTATAGTAGTGTTTGCTTTTTTAGAATGTTTCTGAAATAATGAGAACATGTAAAACTACGATGTAATTGTTTACTAAACAAATACATGATTCTTTTTGTGTGTGATACTCAAATAATGGTTTGACTTTTAACATATTTATTCCTTATTACCAATAGTCTTGGAGGTTTGAACGCATGGCAGTTCAGCATGTTGCTCGAAATGATCAGCCCTTGGGTCTTGTCCCAGAACATCCTGTGAAATATCCGGGTATCCCCGGCACCGCCGACGGAGCAGGCATGGTGGTTCACACCAGTAGCCTCGCTTGCGATGGTGGCTGTGCTTACCCAATTACACCATCTACCGCCATGGGTGTGGCATACCAGTTGAATCATGCCAACGGCATGAAAAACGTTTGGGGAACGCCTTTGGCGTGGGTACAAGCTGAATCCGAACACTCCGCTGCGTCTGCCTGCGAAGGCTTTGCAGTTGCTGGCGGTCGAGTCGTGAACTTTACCTCGGGTCAAGGCTTAATCTTGATGAAAGAGGTGCTTTACACGATTTCAGGCAAGCGTTTGCCAATGGTTTTTGAAATTGGAGCGAGAGCCTTAACGTCTCACTCTTTGAACGTTCACGCAGGGCATGATGATGTCTTTGGTGTGACGGATGTGGGCTGGGGTATGTTGTTTGCTCAAAACGCTCAAGAAGCGGGCGATCTTTCGTTGATTTCTCGTAAGGCAGCGGAAGCCTCTCAGACGCCGTTTATGAACATTCAAGACGGCTTCTTGACGACGCACACGATCGAAAATGTCTTGTTCCCTGAACCTGAATTGGTGAAGGAATATATGGGTGACCCTCGTGAGATGGTTCGCACCTTATTCCATCCTGACACCCCTTTAATGAGTGGTGTGGTTCAAAACCAAGACGCTTACATGAGCGGTAAAATTGCTCAACGTTACTATTATGACTTGGTCAAACCTGCTTTGCGTCAAGCCTTTGATGATTATGCGGCATTGACAGGTCGTCAATATGACTTTATTCAAACGCATCAAATGGAAGATGCTGAATACGCCATTGTGGCACTCGGTTCTTCTGCTGAAACAGCTCAATGTACCGTCGATTACATGCGTTCTTTGGGTATGAAGGCAGGTTCTATAGCCATTACCAGCTACCGCCCCTTCCCAGGTGCTGAAATTGTGGAAGCCCTTAAAAACGTCAAGGCCTTTGCCGTTATTGAGCGTTTGGATATTCCTTTAGGTGGAGACAATCCCCTTGCGGCTGAAATCAAAGCGGCGTTTGCCAATGCGATGATCGGCGAAGAGGGCTATCCAACCATTACTCGCATTCCTACGGTTTATCGTGGTGTGGCAGGTTTGGGCAGTCGTGATGTAACCCCTGGTCACATGGTGGCGGTTGTGCAGAACATGATTGATGAAGGTCGTCGCTTCTTTAGTTTGGGGATTGATCACCCAACGGCGTTGTTCGTCGAAAAAGAGCCTGATGTTCGCCCTGAAGGTGCCTTCAGTATTCGTGGTCACTCCGTCGGAGGCTACGGTTCGGTTACCACAAACAAAATTATCGCCACGATTTTGGGTGATGTCTTTGGTTTGCGTGTTCAAGCGTCGCCAAAATACGGTTCTGAAAAGAAGGGCTTGCCGACCAATACGTACTTAACCTGTACGAAAATTGGCAAAATCGGAACGCACAGCGAATTACAACAAGTTGAGTTTGTGCCGTTGATGGATCCAACGACTTGGGCGATGGGTAACCCGCTTGTTGGCTTGCAAGAAGGCGGCATGCTCTTCCAGCATACGCCTGTTGAAGATCCTAAAGCCTTGTGGGAAAGTCTTCCGATTTGGGCGAAATATGTCATCCGCAAAGAAAATATCAAGCTCTTTGGGGTGGATACAATCCGTATCGCTCGTGAAGCCTGTACACATGATGAATCCTTGATTCAACGTTTCCAAGGGATTGTATTGCTTGGGGTCTTCTTGAAGCTCACACCGTTTAAAGACGAAGCAGGTTTGTCGGATGATGAACTCTTTGATGCCGTGCGTAAGCCGATTAAAAAGTACTTCGGACGCAAAGGTGATCGTGTGGTTGAAGACAACTTGAATGCCGTAATTCGTGGCTACAAGCAGGTCTTTGAAGTAAGCCGTGAAATTATGGACACGATGACGCCTGAAGATATTGAGCGTGGGCGTACTGAATGGGACGCTAAGGGTAAAGATACCAACGCCTTCTTTATCTAAATCGATGCAGGGGGAATGTCTGATTCCCCCTCTCTAACTTATAAAAAGCTTTATTACATTAAATAAATGAGGTTCTTCCCAAATGATGACCGCAACAAATGAGTCCAATACTCAAAAATTCCCTGCTTGGTACGACGGCGTCCGAGCCCAAGAAGTCCTAGACGCTTACAACAACGGCGGAGGCTCATCCCTCGCTGCCGACGAGTTTGTGGCGAAATCCATTTTGCCAGCATCGACAGGCGCTAGTCGTGACTTTAGTTATATCGCCCCTGAACTCCCTCAGCTCAACAGTGAAAACTGCGTCGGTTGTATGGATTGCGTCACCAATTGCCCTGATACCGCCATTTTAGGCAAGGTCGTCATGCCTGACACCCTTGAAGAAGCCTTGGCTGGTATTCAAGATGAAGAATACAAGGCTCACGTGCGTCAGCAGTTCAGCGAAACCCGTAAGTATCACACGGCGTTTCAAAAGAAGCATGAGAAAGATCCTGAAAACAACCCTGCAGGTGGTATGTTCGGTATCTTTATCGACCCTACCAAGTGTAAGGGATGTGGCGAGTGTGTGGCGGTTTGTGGCGATCACGATGCCTTGAAAATGGTCAAGAAAACACCTGACAACTTGCCTCAATACTTAAGTGACTTTGGTTTTTATCGCTCTTTGCCTGCGTCTCCATTAACGCACATTAATGCGAAAGACAAGCGTGATATTATGTTGAAACCTGCGGCGATTCGCCAGTATGCGGGTGGAGCAGGCTCTTGCATGGGTTGCGGTGAAGCATCTGTTTTGCGTCAAGTCTTTGCGATGACGCATGAAAAAGTGGGTGATCGTTACGGTATTGTCGCTTCGACAGGTTGTAACACCGTGTATGGATCTACTTATCCTTACAATCCTTTTGCGGCCCCTTGGACGAACTCTTTGTTTGAAAACGGCCCAGCTGATGCGATGGGCATCCGTGCGTTTTGGGATCAACAAGGTCAAGAAGACTGGGTGATCTGGAACGTCGGTGGCGACGGTGCGATGTTGGATATTGGTTTGAATGCTTTGAGCCGTTTGCTTGCTTCGGGCATGAATGTGAAAGTCTTGATTTTGGATACGCAAGTCTATTCCAACACAGGCGGTCAACAATCGACGGCATCGTACACGGCTCAAGAATCCAAAATGGGGGCCCATGGTTCGAGCAAAGGCGGGAAATCTGAAAAGCGTAAAGAAATTGCACAAATCGCTTTGATGCACCCCAATACCTATGTGGCTCAAACGATTGGACCGTTGACGACGCACTTCTATAAAGTCGTTGAACGTGCCTTGGCCTATAATGGACCTGCCGTGATCAGTGTTTACACAACGTGTCAACCTGAACATGGTGTCGCCGATGACATGGCAGCAACACAAGCCCGTAATGCGATGAAAAGTCGTGCCTTCCCCTTGATGATTTATGATCCTGAAGCGGGGGCGACTTTGGCTCAACGCATTAGCTTAGAAGGTAACCCTGCCCCGAATCGTGATTGGGTCATTGAAAAAGACGCCGATGGCAACGACCAAGAATACAACTTCTTGAGTTGGGCAAGAACCGAAGGTCGCTTCCGCAAGCACTTTGACAAAGACGGTAATCCTAATTCTCAAAGTATTTTAAATGCGATGGAAGATCGCCTAGAAAACTGGCGTTTGATTCAACAGTTGGCAGGCATCCCAAATGAAGACTTTATGAAGAGCTTGTCAACGCCTGTTTAAGCTTTCATTAATTCAGCAGGCTTGTTTTACGCAAGCCTGCTTTATTTCCTTTTCCTAATTATCAAGGAGTTTCATCCATGACGACTACGAATACAATCGAATCTACTTCTATTGAATCCTTGCAAAATGCTGTTATTTTGGCTTTAAGCAAGCCTCAAACCATGAGTGAGCAACTCCGCACACAATTGGCGGATCATTATGCTTGCTTAACGGATGAGCAGATTCAATCATTTTTTGCAGAAGGCTTGGCGAAACTTGAAGAATACGAGCAAGATCTCTTGTTTTCACCACAGTTTACGGTGAAAGCCGAACAACGTTTGGCGTTTGCGTCTCCTTTTGCGTTGAATACATATTCTAAAGAAGCGATTGAAGCATCGGCTTTGGCGATTGAAGCGTTGAAGCTTCAGGTAACGTTTCATCTGACTTCGGGGATTGAGCTTCAGGTGCCTTTGACGGCTGTGATTGCTGAGCGTTTTATGAAGAGTTTACACCTACATAAGTCCTTGGCTGAAAATTTACGTGCCTTTATTGAAGAAAGCGTCCCGAATGACTTTAAAGCCCAAGTGGCTTTAGCCTTGCGTGACGATATTTTTCAGTTTGAAAAATATCAATTGCTCTTTATAGAGGTTGTAAATCGTTTGTCTTCTAAAAATGCGTGGACGCCTTCGCAAGTTGATTTTGTTACATTTGTTATCAAAACATATACGCCTCAAGCTTTGGATGATCTTGCCGAAAAGTTAGAACGCTTGATTCAATCGTGCCAAGAAGATATGGCAACGGCGGAAACTCGTTCCTATCATCATCCGCAGATTCTAGGCAGTAATATGGGTAGTTCCCATGATCACCATGAAGCTCAAGCGGTGAAAGACAATTACAGTAAAATCATTAAAAATGCCCAAGATTTAAAAGTTCTGTTACAATAAAAAAACAATCGATTTAGAGAGAAAGGTTTGAGGATGTCGAACGAACAAAAACAATTAGCAGTCTTTTTTGATCGAGACGGTACCTTGAATATTGAACGTGGTTACATTCGTGATTTAGAGCATTTAGAACTATACCCAGGCGCTGCCCAAGCCATTCGCAAGCTGAACGACTTGGGCATTTTGTGTATTTTGACGACGAATCAAACGGGGGCGGCTCGTGGATTTTACGATATTGAGCATATTCATGCCCTCAATAATAGGGTGAATGCCTTATTGTTCGAAGAAGCGGAAGCTCATTTAGATGCCTTGTATTATAGCCCTTACTATGCCAGAGGCATCGTGCCCGAACTCACGAAAGACAGTGATTGCCGTAAACCCAAAACTGGCATGATTCGTCAAGCACTGGTTGATTTCCCAAGAATTGATATTTCCGTGGCTTATGTCGTTGGAGATAAAGCAACCGATGTTGAGTTTGCTCATAATGCGGGAGCCAGAGGCATCTTACTGAAAACAGGGTATGGTCAAAATGTTTTAGATGGTAAATACCAAGCCTTGGAACATAAGCCCGAAGCCGTTTGTGACAATATCTATGAAGCGGTGAAGTTGATTATTGCCACATGGAAAAATGAAGGACTCTTGTTGGTTGAAAGCATTTAGTTTTTCCTTTAGGGTGTTCATAGGTTTTGAGAGATCTATTCAACGCGAGAGGATGTATAGTGTTTTATAGATTATTGTGCGTTTTGTTGCCTTTCTGAAAATCTTAATTATTAAGAAAATGAAAAGATTTCTCTCGTCTGACGTATAAATACGCCATACTGGAGACATCTGTTTTATGCTTGTGCTATAGTATCCGATAGATGAAACAGATATTGTGATATGTTGAGAAATGACAAACAGGAAGCCCCCCATGCCTGAACAATCCAGAAGTGAAGCTATAAGCCTAGAACAAGCACGACTCGTCTTTCATGCCCTGCCTTTTCCTGTTTTTATTAGCACGTTTGCGGATGTCACCTCACCTGTCTTCGTCAACGATGCCTTGTTGCCTTTCGCCACAGGCGAAGAAGAAAGCCTTCCCAACTCAGAACAGGTTACGTTGGACAAAATTTTTACGCTCGACAATTCAGGCGGAAAAAAACAATGCCAATGGGCAAGCCTTTTGCAAGAAAATTTACCCCTTGCCGTCACCTGCCGATCCCTCAAAAACGAGCGCTATAAAATATCGCTAGAAGTCCTGACCCTAGACGGCAAACCCTATGTGCTAGGCGTGATTAGTCTTTTTCAAGAAGATGTGGCATTGACCCAAGCCCACCATGACTTTGTGTCGATTATGTCGCACGAGTTCCGCACACCACTCACCAGCATCCGAGGCTTTGCCGATACCATGCTTCACTACGGCACCAAACTCGCTCCCGAACAACAAACACGATTCATCAAAATCATTCGTGACCAGTCCGACCGATTGTCTCGCATGGTGGAAAATATCTTGATTATTTCCAAGTTGGGGCAGGAGCAGAAAAAACCGCAGGCTCGTCCTGTTTTGTTGAGCGACTTGGTTTCTAAAGTTAACGGAGCCTTGCAAGGTAAAGGCGTGAATGTCGAAAAACGCTTTGTGTTTAAAGACATTGATAGCACCGAAAGCCTGTGGGCAGAACCTGACAGTTTGGAGCAAGTCCTGCTTAATTTAATGGACAACGCCGTCAAGTATTCCCCCGAAATTAAGACGATTACCGTTTCCGCCGAACCCTTTAGCGAAGATCCCAAACGTTTTGTGAAAATTGTGGTGGCGGATCAAGGCGACGGCATCAATGAAGAACAGCTCACCAAGTTGTTTAGCAAGTTTTATCGCACGGCGAATCACATGACCCAACAGGTGGAAGGCTCAGGTTTGGGCTTGTACATCACCAAAACCATTGTGCAACGCATGGGCGGACAAATCGGCGTGGAAAGCGAAGTGGGTAAAGGCTCTCAATTTTGGTTTACAGTACCGTTAAATACGCTTGAAATGCAAAACCAGTACCGCAAGAGCATCCTACTCAGTGGTGAAGCATCTGACGACGACGACTTCTAAATTACACCCTTCGCCATATCGGCTCGTATCAAAAAAATATCTGTATCCCCTTGTTCTGTTTAATAGGAAAAACCCTCTGTGACCACGATTCAGCACTTTCAAAAACTTCAAGAGTTGTTGGTATTAACGCCCTTTACCTTCCATGAAGTACATGATGATGCCTTGCCTTCGGCGGCCAGTTTTGAAGTGCTAGAAGAATACGCCAATGACGATGAAGCCCACGCCCAATGGGGAAGCTATCATCGTTATTTGCACACCTTTACCACTGGTATTCAAGGGGACGACGTGATTGCAGTGAGGTTGGTGCATCCTGCTTCGATGGAAGCCTTGCGGTTGCTGTATTTTCAAACCCTGCCTGATGCCGTTTTGATCGATGCCCCTGGGTATCACTTGCTTGAAGCGGTGTCTCAAAGCACGGATGAAGACTTTGTCGAACGAATGAGTCCGTTGTTTAATCCAGAGATGGAAGAGGTCTTGTCTCCTTTAGAAATGACTCGGCACATTCGTCAATGGTCGGTGAATGAAGGCTTTCGCACGGTTATTTTGAATCTAAGTCACGGTGAAGTGGAAGAAGAACGGATTCAATCGCTGGTGCAAGGGGCGGATGAACTTTTGGACACGGGCATGTCCAGCGAAGAGCTGTGTATTCGGGTCTTGTCGCATATTCGTCGCCACTTGGATCAATATCAATCGCCGTTGACCCGTCAGCCCAATGGCGAGTTGTTAGACCGTATGTTTAGCCGTCGCATTCGGCAAGGCTTGGGCGTGCAAGTACAGCGTCCTCCTGAAGAACTAGCGGAAAATGAAGCGGCTCCTGCCTTGCATGAAGAATCGCCTCAACATATTAGCCAACAATATTGGGCTTTGGCTGTTTTTCACTTAGATTCCCTGAATACCTATGGTCTACTCTATGGGCAGGAAGCGAAAATGAAGGTGGTGCAACATTGTGCCGCCGTTCTCGCCCAAATGCTTCATGTGCCTGATTGGGTCTTTCATGTGGAAGAAAATACCTTTGTCGTTTTGTCCACCCCCGAGCGGTTGGAGCGGATTCTGCCGATCGTGATGAAACGGCTCGATGCCAGCTGTGGGCATTTCTTGTCCCCCGACGACTTGGCTCGAGGCTTCTTTATTTGGAAGCAAGACGCCTTGTTTACCCGCATTCCGTCTTTACGCGTGGGGGCAGGGGTTTTATATACGAATGTCACGCCCTTTCATCATTTAACGCCTGTCATTTCTAAAGGTTTACAGTTGGCGTTAAAAGCTTTAGCTCAAATTCCGTCGCATGAAAGTGCCACCTTAAGCGATCGCTTTTTGTTTTCAACCCCTGAAGAAGGGTCAGGGGCGTCGTGTGCCACGCAAGGCAAAGCGGCTCCCTATGTCATTGTGATTGAACCTGATGCCGCTCTCGCCTTTTTGTTAGAGCAAACCATTAGCATGAACGGCATTGATGTCGATGTGATGCCGAGTGTGGCGGATGCCTTGCTGGCGATTAAACAGCGGATGCCTGCGGCGATGGTGGTGGATCCTTACATGAATGCGTCGAGCAAGGCATCGAAAGAGGGGGAACTCAGCCCTTGGGAAGCCTTACGTCGTTTGAAGGACGTGGCACCGCATACGGTGTTTTTGGCGACGTGCAATCACGACGATGTGGAAAATGCGTTGATTCATGGCGCACAAGCCTTTTTGCCCAAGCCGTATAAATTGCTTCCACTTTTGTCTTGGCTGGATTACGTTTTAAAGGTAAAATTAGGGTAGATCTTTTTTTGAAATAATCTTCCTGTCCCCTCTCCTAATTTTAGGAGAGGGCAGAGAACGTCGTTAGACGTTCGAGGGTGAGGTCAAACCCTAGACGCTGTTTGTGAGTTTAACCGCCCCCTAACCTGTCGAAGCTAAAGCTTCTCTTGGGAAAGAAAACCGTTGGTTTCCTCTCCCAACCTCTCCTTCCTAAAGGAGTAGATTCACTTCGTGAATGAGAAAGGTTTTTGCCCTCCTGAAATTAGGAGGGGGGACAAACCCACTGGTTTGTTTTTTAAAACACTACAACAGTTTTGTAACGTTTTGTAAACGTTTGAGGCTTTGGGGTTCCAAAATAGATTTTGCGGTTTTTTTGCCATTGTTAGGTCGTCTCGATACAACGAGGCTCCCTTTGTTTAAAACCCAACGTATAAAATAGGAAACTACTATGAAAACGCTTTTCTCCCCCACCCCCTCATTTAGCCCTCAAATCAAGTCGTCCCATGCCCCACAGGCTCGACAAGGTGTCTTGGTTACAGATCCTCCATTAGTAAGAGCTATTTATGAAGGTATTCAGAATCATGAGTTTCCAACTAAAGAATTGTTCCCTCCTAAACTGATAGAGGAATCTCAAGAAGTAAGTTATCGTATCGCTTGTGCTTTAGGGATTAATACAGACAAATATCAAGTAAAAACGATTCATGTAGATAAAAGTGACTCATTTGAAGAGCTCTGCAAAAGCATTCAGGGTATGAAAGAACGTGGAGGTATAGCAAGGCAAGTATATATTAACAGTCTAAACTTTTTAAGCTTAAAGGACTCAAAGGAATTCATAGGCTTACAAGTGGGTAAGTATTTTCAAGACTTTTCGGCTTTCCAAACATTTTATAATACAGATGTACGTTTCCCGCAAATAAGTATGGGACCAGCTCGCTTATCTTCTGAATTACAAGCAGGTAACGGTGGATTTGGATGGCAAGAGTACTTAAGAACAATTATTCCTTTGGTTGCTGAACCGATAAAGGATCACCCAAAAGTTATAGGTTCTATACTTGGAGACTATAACAAAGAACGTGAGCAAACCATATATAAAGGAGCAGGAACAATTAGAACCTTAAATGCGTTTTTAAGGAAAAACCCAGATTTATTTTGGAATCGAGATCCAATCAAAAGAATGTACGGCAAAAAATAGCGTGATGCGTCCGTTGAAGAAATACAAGGTCTATGCTATTCTGTCTAAAAGAATGGCATAGACTTTTTGTATAGAAAACTCTGCAAAAGTAGGTTACGTCATTGCGAGCGTAGCGTGGCAATCTGTAAAGACTCCGCAGGTGGGGGAACAGATTGCTTCGTTTCACTCGCAATGACGATTTCCCCTTTCACCGAGCTTTCTAGAACGATTTTGTAACGTTTTGTAAACGTTTGAGGCTTTGGGGTTCCAAAATAGATTTTGCGGTTTTTTTGCCATTGTTAGGTCGTCTCGATACAACGAGGCTCCCTTTGTTTAAAACCCAACGTATAAAATAGGAAACTACGATGAAAACGCTTTTCTCCCCCACCCCCTCATTCAGCCCTCAAGCCAAGTCGTCCCATGCCCCACAGGCTCGACAAGGTGTCTTGGTTATGGATCCTCAATTAGTAAGAGAGATCTATGAAGGTATTCAAAAACATCCATTCCCTACAAAGGGTATATTCCAGCCTCGTCTTATCAAAGAAAGTGAAGAAGTAAGCAATACTATTGGTAATATCTTAGGAGTTAACCCTGAAACAGCTCAAGTAAGCACTTTTCAGGTAGATTCATTCCAACCCTTCGCTGAAAAATATAAAGAATACAGTAATCGAAAAAATTCCAAGGGAACTTGTGAAAAAGCTTCTATTAACGCCCTAAGCTTTATAACCCCAACAGGTTCAAAAAAATCTCCTGTTGCCTTACACATTGGTCAGTATTTTCAAGAATTTGTCGCAAAAGGTAAACCTGTTCGTACCATATATGATTATGCTTACGGAACTGATTACATGAATGTTCCTGGGTCAACACATCTTACTAATGGCTTAGGAGATTACGGCTATTTAAATTCTCACTATTCCAATATTACAATCCCTTTAGTCGCTGAAAAAATAGATGGTCAAGCAAGTGTTAGAGGGTCTATAATAGGCACTTATAACCCAGAACAAAAACGTTCGTATACAGGACTAGCAACAGCGAATGACGTAAATCAATTTTTGAAGAAAAATCCCGATTTGTTTTCTGATGCAAGCACGATCAGAGAATGGTACGGCTAAAAAATAGCGTGATGCGTCCGTTGAAGAAATACAAGGTCTATGCTATTCTGTCTAAAAGAATGGCATAGACTTTTTGTATAATTCGCCACGATGAGAAGGACGCTCCCCCATGTTTACGAATCCACACGCCCTTAACGCCCAAGCCCTAG
>JAJTHC010000059.1 GCA_021299615.1 Vampirovibrionales bacterium | reverse complement strand
CTCAACTTTCTGATGCGTGAATCAGGGAGAGGGTGAGTCACTAAAAATTCGATTTGTTGCCCTGAACCCGAAGCTCGAAGCACTTTGAACACTTCAATTGCGGCATTTTTATTATACTTGGCGTTCATAATAAACTGTATTCCAGAATCATCCGCTTGATATTCTTGTTTACGATCAAACTTTAAACCCAGCAATTGCGTTCCCACTTGTGCTCCATAGTTTCCAACAGGATTTTGGATAACGGTAGAGAGAACCGCTCCAGCAACTCTTAAGCCCACGCGTCTCGCTAAACCCTTGGCCATGTGGTGATTTGTGATATGACCAAGCTCGTGTCCTAATACAAAGGCACGAGCATCGTCGCTTTTAAGCTTATTCCATAGGGCTGAAGTAATAATGACTTTAGAACCATCTGTGTAAGCATTGACGACGCTGGTGTCTTGAATATCAGAGGCTTCAACGACGGCATCGGAGATATTGAGCTTGTTGTCGTTAATCAATCGACGCAACATACGCTGCATGTCGTCCTTAGGTGTGGACACGATTAGAGGGGTTAACACATCAGGCTTAACAAGGTTTTTGGTTACTGTTTTGGATTTGGATGCTGAATACACCCAAGGGATGCTTGAAAAACTCACTATGAGCATGCTAACGAAGAAGACGCTTGTGATTTTGTGAACCTTCATAAAAACCCCTTTACATGAGAATGATTTAGGAAATACCCCTTTATTGTATCAAACTTGGTAAAAAAATTCAAATATCTAGGTAGTGTGGACATTTAGTTAAAAAAGGAGGAATTTCAAGGAAAAACAAACGGCTTTTGAGGCGTTTACACAGACGAACATAACAGAACAAAAAAATCGTAGCGACAACGTATAGAACAAGTACAGGAAATTATCAATTCGGCTATAACATAGGTTTCCTGTGGCGTTTGGCGGCACAAATCCCCCCAAGCACTAGCTCAAAAAAAAGCGAAAAATCAAAAAAGCATCAAAATAAAAATCTTCACAAGTGAACGTGTTTGATTTAGGCTAGAGGTGAGAACTTATAGAGAAAGGTCTTCGCCCCCATGATGCCCCTTACCCCTTCAACAGGTCTGTTTAACTTTGATTCCATTGAAGATGCCCTCATCGCCCTGAAAGCAGGACGCTCCATTATTTTGGTGGATGATGAAGATCGTGAAAACGAAGGCGACCTCGTCGCTTTGGCGGATCGCATTACCCCTGAAACCATTAACTTTATGGCAGTCGAAGGGCGTGGCTTAATCTGCCTTGCCCTCACTCCCCAACGATGCCAACAGCTGGATCTGCCTCAAATGGTCACGCATAACGAAGAAGCCTTGCAAACGGCGTTTACGGTGAGCATTGACGGGCATCCTAAATATGGGATCACCACAGGCATTTCCGCCAGCGATCGAGCCAAGACCATCCAGCTTGCCGTCGCTCGAGATGCCAAGCCCAACGACCTGCGTCGACCAGGGCATATCTTCCCCCTTCGTGCCAAAAAGGGAGGCGTCCTAGAGCGTGTGGGGCATACGGAAGCCAGCGTCGATTTGGCTCGCTTGGCAGGAGCAGAACCTGCGGGCGTCATTTGTGAAATTATGAATGAAGACGGCACCATGGCTCGTCGCCCTGATTTAGAGCTTTTCGCACAAGCCCACAATTTACCCCTAATTAGCATTGCTCAATTGGTGTCGTATCGTTTAGCCACTGAAACCACGATCAAACGAGTGTCTACCGCCAAAATGCCCACTCGTTTTGGGGAGTTTGAAATTGTGGCTTACGAAAACACGCTGGACGATTCAGAACACGTCGCCTTGGTCAAGCGTCCTGAAACGATTACCAACAATGAAACGCCCTTGGTGCGAGTGCATTCCGAATGCCTCACAGGCGATTTACTCGGGAGTTTGCGGTGCGATTGTGGGTTTCAACTGCACGGAGCCTTAGAACAAATTTCCGCTTATGGGCATGGAGCCTTGGTGTACTTGCGTCAACATGAAGGACGAGGCATCGGGCTGAACAACAAAATCAAAGCCTATGCCTTGCAAGATGAAGGGCTAGACACCGTGGAAGCCAATCACAAGTTGGGCTTTAAGGCGGACTTGCGTCAATACGGCATAGGGGCTCAAATCATCCGAGACCTGGGCTTTCACACCTTTGATTTGCTCACCAATAACCCTCGAAAAATTAGGGGCTTAGACGGTTACGGCTTAGAAATTCGCCAACGTGTGCCGTTGGTGGAAGGCGTGCAAGCCGACAATCTTTTTTACTTGCAAACGAAAAAAGAAAAGCTGGGGCATTTAATGGAAAACTTAAGTAGCGAAGAAACGGTGAAAGGGGGCTAGAACACATGAGTAGCGAAATTCATCAAGCACATAAAGAAGCGTCTGAAAAAACGGCGGATTTTTTGGCATTTTTAGAAACCCCTCGTCGCATTGCCGTGGTGACGGCTCAATTCAACGCCCATATCACCCACGCCTTAGAAGCAGGCGTTACCAAAGCTTTAAGTGCTTATGCGATGCTTGACTACATCAAAGCTCCTGGGGCGGTGGAACTACCGTTACTCGCTCAAAAAGCCCTCGATACGGGGGCTGATGCCGTCATCTGCCTAGGATGCGTCATTCGTGGGGATACCACGCATTACGATTATGTTTGCAACATGGCATCGCAAGGCATTTTAGACGTCAGCCTAAAATACGACAAGCCCGTGATGTTCGGCGTGTTGACCTGCGAAAACGAGGCTCAAGCGATTGCTCGCACTTTGGATGATTTAAACGGTGTGGATAAATCCGTGCTGACGAAGCTGAATGGCTTGGCTCCTGTGGGTAATAAGGGTCGTGAAGCGGGCGAAGCGGTTTTGGAAACCCT